>JAIUYC010000113.1 GCA_020216575.1 Coleofasciculus sp. S288
ATATGTCGCAACAGCTTAAAAATTTGGCTTTATATTCATCCTAATGTGGCTCTATTGTAAAGCTGGAAACAAAGATCTTTCAGCGAAGGGTTACTTTTCGAGTTCGCTGTTAGCTCAGGACTTACGCGTAGATCCCCAATGTAGTAGGGGCAAATGGCCATTTACCCCTACCCATGGCGGTTCAAAAATTTGGGTAAGTTCTGAGCTGTTTGGGCATGGATGAGAACTAAGGTATCGGCTTTACAAAATACGTCCTCTGTGTTTAAACACTTCCATAGACCGGAACTGCCGCACCGCGCACATCTTTAGCCGCTTCTGAGGCAAGGAAACAAATCACTTGGGCTAAGGATTCAGGCTTTACCCATTTATCTGCGTCTTGTTCCCCCATCGCCTCTCGGTTAGCAGGGGTATCAATCACACTGGGAAGTACGGCATTGGCTGTGATGTTGGTGCCTTTGGTTTCATCGGCGATCGCTTTTGTCAATGCTACGACTCCAGCTTTAGAGGCACAATACGCGGCCAACTGCCCAACGGGTTCAACGGCTCCCCTTGACCCCACCGTTACAATCCGACCATAATCCTGTTGCAGCATTTTAGCCAGACTGTGTTTGCACAATAAAAAGGCGGTATTGAGGTTGAGGTCAAAGTCTTTTTTCCAAGCGTCATAGCTGTATTCGTGGGTTTTTCCCATCGAAAAGCCGCCCACCAAATGAATGAGTACGTCCACTCGTTCCATTTCGCTAATGAGCTGTGCAACAGCCGCTTCATCTGTAAGATTGACACTGACAAAGCGAATCCGGGCAAAGTCAGCGGGTGAGAGAAACCCTTTGAGGCGTTCGACTTCTTGGGGCTTGATATAGGGAATCGTCACCGTTGCACCCCGATCGAGTACCGCTGGTGTTACCCCTAATCCCAGTCCGCCTGTGCCTCCTGTTAGTAAAATGTGCTTGCCTTTCATATACTTTGACTCCGCTCTTTACCCTACTGTCCCAGTGGGATAATAAGTTATCGATTGTTTGCAAGGCAAGAATTGGAATTCCAACGTTGTGGGAAATTGACGAAGGATGAATATTCGCATCGGTAATGGTTACGATATCCACCAGTTATGCAAGGGACGCCCGCTGATTATCGGTGGTGTTGAGATTCCCCACGAATTGGGATTGCTCGGTCACAGTGATGCTGATGTGCTGACTCATGCCATCATGGATGCCATGCTGGGCGCTTTGAGTTTAGGGGATATCGGTCATTACTTCCCCCCGACTGACCCGAAATGGGCTGGGGCAGATAGTTTAATGTTATTGAGTCAGGTCAATCAGTTGGTGCGATCGCATGGCTGGCGGATTGGAAATATTGACTCTGTGGTTGTGGCAGAACGTCCTAAGCTGAAACCGCACATTAAAACAATGCGCGATCGCATTGCCAACACCCTAGAATTAAACCCTGACCAAATCGGCATCAAAGCCACCACTAACGAAAAGTTAGGTCCAGTGGGACGTGAAGAGGGAATCGCTGCCTATGCTGTAGCTTTATTGATTAGCGATTAACCAATTTCCCCCAATGCCACCCCTTCTTAGTCATCAACATACTCCCGCTAAGGAAGCCAAGGGCTATAGCGGTTCCGGGTTCAGGAACTGAAGCAACCTCCCACCCTTTGGAAACAACTGTAGGAGCACCAGCAATAGGAGCAGGCACAAACTTAAAGTCAAACTCACTCAAACCTGGAGGAACAGTCACAGCATTGGGCAGGGAGGCAACATCCTGCAAAAAGGCAAAATATTCAATTCGAGCGATTCCCTCTTCTCCCAATCCGGTTCGGTCTTCTGGACTTGTTTGGACAGCGTTAACAGCAACAGCTTCTCCTAAAGACCCCTCCGTTATCGAAAATAACCCAGAAAATTGGCGAAACATCATGGCAAACGGATCGAAGATAGAATTACGGAAAATACCGTCGTAGGTTATCCCGTCTCTGGTCGTTTGGCGTTCTGTATAAAGTGTTTCTGTCGTTGCAGTTTTATAAACGAACGTGGCACAGTTGGCAGGATTCCCCTGAAGAAATACGACGCTCAAGGCAGATATAGCCGTGGCAACTGTGTAGGAAACATAGAGAGTTTTCATCTTTTTATTGTGTGCGACAGCATATGGGGTCTACAGTTGAAAATAGCAGGGGAAGCAGAGGGAGGCAAATTTCATGCGTCTTGGTGTACGCAGTTCATGATGACTACTTCGCTGACCGAATCTTGGTGTCTGAGCGGAATCTCAATCACAAATTCAGCTCCTTGTCCGGGTGCTGAATTGCACCACAACTGACCCCCATGTTTTTCAACGACAATTTGGTAGCTAATTGCTAACCCCAAACCCGTCCCTTTCCCGACTGGTTTAGTTGTAAAAAAGGGGTCAAATAACTGTTGTAATGTCTGCTGTGTCATTCCACATCCGTTATCGGCGATGCGAATAACAACACACTCGATTGTCCGTTGTTCTCTACTACTAAGGACTGACGACTGACCACTGACGACCTCAGTGCTGATAGTAATGGTTGGTGGGGAAGGAGTGGCTGTTTCTGATTCTTTACCCGTAAACTTTTCTTCTAGAGCATCGATCGCATTAGTGAGTAGATTTAGAAATACCTGATTGAGTTGTCCGGGATAGCACTCCACAGGGGGTATCTGGCCATACTCCTTAATAACGCTAATGGCAGGCTGATTTGGCTTTGCCTTTAGTCGATTGTGAAGAATCATTAACGTACTCTCGATTCCCTCGTGAATGTCTGCTAATTTACGCCCTGACTCATCAACACGGGAAAAGGTTTGTAGCGATCGCACAATCTCTCGAATGCGTTCAGCACCCAATCGCATCGAGTTTTGCAATCGGGCAAAGTCAGTCATCAAAAAGTCTAAGTCAATGGCATCGATTCGCTCTCGAATGACTGCGGGTGGATTCGGGTAAGCCGTTCGATAAAGCTGCATGAGACTCAAGAGGTTTTGATAATACTCTTGGGCATAAATGAGATTGCCGTAAATGAAGTTTACTGGATTGTTAATTTCATGAGCCACACCGGCGACAAGCTGACCCAAACTCGACATCTTTTCACTCTGAATTAACTGAGCTTGGGTGCGCTGTAACTTGCGCAGGGTTTGTTGCAATTGAGTGGCTTGTTCTTGGGCTTGCTGAGTCGCCTTACGGCTGGCATCGTAAAGCTCAGCCTGCTTAATCGCAATCAGAAGTTGGTCGGTTACGGCTTGCAAGAGTTCTACTTCGCTATCACTCCAAGGTCGAACCTCCCGATCATGAGTACAATTGATGATACCGATAACACCCGACGGCGTCTGCATGGGCAGTACCAATACGGAGCGATGACCTAGAGAGCGAATAAACTGCCGGAAACTCGGGTGGCCAACCGCCTCGATATCATCAACCCGAAGGATTTCCATATTTAAGACTCGCTCAGCTAGCGGTCCGACTGCTTCGACGGGATAGCAACCCTTGTGGTCGGGACAGTCTGGGTTCCGAGCTTCCTCAACTACTTCCCAGTAAGGTTGTGTTTCATCGGGGCGATACCAAGCAAATTGGCAGCGATCAATTTGTAAGATGTGGCGAATTTCTTGAGCTGTCGTTTCCAGGATTGTATTTAGCTCCAGGGAGTTACGGATTTGTGTCGAGAGTCGATTCAGCAGGGCTTCCCGTTGTGCCTGTTCTCGCAATTGAGCTTCCGACTGCCTCAAAGCTGCTTCAGCCGCTTTGCGATCGCTAATATCTTGGACAACGCGCAGAAAGTATTTGGGAGTCCCTCGATACGTTCGTACTAGCGATGCGGTAATGTGTACCCAGATAGCCTGACCGTCTTGGCGAATGTAGCGTTTTTCCCGTGAGTAAGTATCAAGTTCACCAGACAGGAGCGATCGCACGTACTCTAAATCAACCTCTAGGTCATCTGGGTGAGTAATGTCCCGGAATGTTCGTTCCAACAGCTCCTCACGGGTGTAGCCTGCAATCTCACAGAACTTTTGGTTAACCCTGACAAATTTGTCCTCACTAGATGTATGGGTGATGCCAACTGCCGCTTGCTCAAAGGTTGTACGGAAACGTTCTTCACTCTCACACAACGCCTCCCCAATTTGTTTGCGTTTCGTAACGTCAATCAAAGATGCGACAGCCGCATAGGGGATAGCTTCATTGGGGTAAAATAGGGGTTGTGAATTAACACTGAGCCACGTTAGACTGCCGTCCGATTTATGGATGCCCATAATTACATCGCTCAAGGGCTGTCCAGTCCGTAGCGTCACCCTAAGCGGGTGTTCTTCAAGCGAGAATGGCTCACCCTCTTTCGTAATGGCTCGCCAGCGCGAATCGATTGCCTTCCGTCCCATCAACTGCTCGGCTGACAGTCCCAGCATGCGTTTCGCAGCTGCATTGTAGGTTTGGATCGTCCCCGTAACATCCTGTAGGATGATTCCCTCTGCCATGGCTGCAATTAAGGAGCGATACCGTTCTTCTGATTTCTGGAGTAGTGATTGCGCTTGCTTGCGCTCTGCAACTTCCTGTTGCAGTTGTTCTATCATCCTCGTCAGTGAAGCCGTTTCCTGAATCCCGTCGGCAGCTGTTTCCAAGATACAGCGATAGCCATCCTCCCCGTCCCATTGGGACATCTCAGTCAAAGAGTAAGACTCTTGAAACTCCGTGAATATCAGGATGCCACCAATCTCACCACTGCCCATGCGCCAAGGTTGGATTTCCCACTTTACCTTCTGCCGCAATCCATCGGGTTTGATGAAATAATCTGAGTCACCTTGACGAGTTTCTCCAGCTAAGCACGAGGCATAAATCTCCTGCCATCGTTTGAGGGGGTGACAAGGGAAAGAGGCATGATTGTCTCGCTCCCCTATTCCCCCACTCTCCCACTCTCCCGCTCTCCCGTTCTGTGTACGGAACAGGGGAAATATCTCGTGATGAGATTGACCAATAAGGTCTTGGTTCTCTAAACCATAATCAGTCAGCCATCGACGGGACACAAGCAAGTAACACAGGTTGCGATCGAGCATTGCGACGGCAGCAGGCATGTGTTCCACAAATGCAGGGAACAGCCTCTGGTTGGCTAAATTAGTTGACTCTTCAAGTGGCATCAATTCAACGATTGAATTTATTGAGTACAGCCCTTGGACAACTCTTTCTAAAAGACAACTCTGAAATAAGCAGCAACACGTACAACAACTTTAGTAATGGAGTCACCCATAGGTTGTCCTTAAATCACTGAAAACTTCAGGATACAACCCTTTAAGTTTCTTGTTTCTTGATCGCACAACCAAGCAGTTGCTTGTAAATTCGCATCGCACCATGCTGTTTTTTAGTGTGAACACGACTTGGAAGATTAAGCCAAGGTTACCGTCTGGACTGTCAGTGGGTGGTAGTCTGTCAAGTCAGCATAAGCACCTGCAAAACTTGTTCAGGTGAGTGATGAGTGTTCAACATTCCTTGCACAAGATGGATTAGTTGATATTGTATCGAGCAGATGCTGACCGAGGCGACGTGCGAGTGCCAGGATTGTGAAGGTCGGTGAGTACGACGGACCAGTCGGAAACACCGCTGAACTGGCCACATAGAGATTGTCAGTACCGAACACTCGACAATTCGTGTCAACGACACCCTCTTCGGGTCGGCTGGCCATCCGAGTAGTACCCATTTGGTGGGCTGCGTCGGTCATGGTCTCCAAACGCGGCGGATCGTCCCCGAAGTCAAAGGTTCCGAGCCCGACCTCTGCGAACCGTTGTGTCAAGAGTTGCAGCGTCTTCGCCATCGAACGCCGATCCTGGTCGGTGAAGCACCAGTCTACCTCCAGCTTTCGTTGACCTAGTGCGTCGCATTCCGTTCCAAGCTTCAGGCGACTGCCCTCATGTGGAACCTGCTCGGTCACAAACTTGACTCGGTAGGAAGCGACCCGTCCATTACCGTCCCGGCAAGCAGGACGGAACCGCAAGGTTCGGCGCAAGCGATCCATTGGTTTCTCGTAGATTGGTTTCAGGTACAAGACATGCTCGAGCAGCTCTTGTTCTCGTTGGGTTGCGTCGTCAAGCGCAAAGCAGATACAGAAGCGTGGCTTTGGGGCGTATTGCAGCTCGTGGGCATATTGTCGAGTTAAAGGGCCTGGCTGTAGTGTTCCAGTATGGTGTTTAGGATGGTCAGTATAAAAGCGACCAACGAGGTCATGTGTATTGCCGATCCCACTGGGGAGTTGACGGTTTGAGGCCAGTAGAAGACGAGCGGCTTCAAATGCCCCGGTCGCAATGATAATTGCTTCGCCTTCGACAATGAGTTCTCGACCCTCCAGTGAGCGGCAAACCACTGCGGTTACACGTTGACAGGAATCGTCGAGTCTCAACTCAGTTGCGGTCGCGCCTAGCACAACGCGCAAGTTCTCTGAGCGGCGCATCTCCTCACCAAAGCGTACCGCCGTGCGTGTGGGTGTCTGCTCCCAATAGAAGCTGCTCATTTTCAACCCGCCTGCGGCGAGCTTTGCTCGAAGAGTCGTAATTTCAGGACGTATGGCTTCTGCCTCTAAATCACCGAAGCCGTAATCTTTTGCCGCCGAACGGTAGTGTTCCAAGAGATCCGTGAAGCGTATTGGCCAGCCACTGTTGGCAACCCAAGGTCTACCCTCGAAATCCAAGGGTTGCAGGTATTTCCATTTGCCTGTCCAGACATTACTTGTGCCACCGAACTGACGCACGCGACTGACTCCGCGTAGCTCAGGCGGTAAGTATCGATGGTAGTAAGAGTCTGGATCTAGTTCGCGATGGCGTTTGCCAAGAAAGATCACATCGTTCAATGCCTGGATTGATGGATCGAATCGCTCGCGCCCGCTTTCCACGAGCACCACCTCCCGGCCATGACGCGCGAGGTGCGTTGCCACCTCAGCACCCGCGATCCCGGAGCCGAGTACAACTACCTGCCCCCGCAGCTTCGTTTGCTCACCCATCTCGAGAATATCGGTGATCATATGACCTCCATCTGTAAAAACAATTGTCAAGGTAACGGGCAACCGTTGGTTCGCTGTGCAGGCCGAGAATTGATAGTCGGAAAAATGATCGTTTCCGTTCCCTTGTAATTTACACGAGTTGGAAGGTTAGGCAAAGGCTACCGTCTGGATTGTCAGTGGGTGGCAGTCTGTCAAGTCGGCCTCCCCCTAGCAATTAACCTTCCAAGTCGTGTATGAAAATGAGATACACTTCATCGTTCGCTCTATGACTAACTCGGCTTCAATACTCACCCAAACGACGACTAACTGGCCTAGCTTGTTACAACAGCTCCTCGATCGCCAATCCTTATCCACTGACCAGGCCTCCCAGCTCATGCAAGGATGGCTGAATGAGGAAATCCCAGAAGTTCTGTCTGGCGCTATTCTGGCGGCTATCCAAGCTAAAGGCGTCTCGGCAGATGAACTGGCGGGGATGGCTGGCGTACTCCAATCCCAATCGTTACAGAAAACAGCAATTTACCACAAAATACCAGTAATTGATACCTGTGGTACGGGGGGAGATGGCGCTTCAACGTTTAATATCTCTACGGCTGTCGCGTTTGTTGCGGCGGCGGCTGGGGTGCGGGTTGCCAAGCATGGCAATCGTTCTGCCTCTAGCTCAGTCGGTTCAGCCGATGTTTTGGAAGCAGTGGGCATCAATTTATCCGCCTCACCTGAACGAGTACAGGCGGCGCTCGATGAAGTGGGCGTGACGTTTCTCTTTGCCCGGGGTTGGCATCCAGCAATGAAAGCAGTAGCACCCCTGCGACAAACGCTGAAAGTGCGGACGGTGTTTAACCTGTTAGGACCACTGGTAAATCCCTTACGTCCCACGGGTCAAGTGATTGGGGTATGTGATCCCACCTTGGTAACAATCCTCGCCCATAGCTTGTGTCAGATGGGAATCCCAAAAGCGATCGCTCTACACGGACGGGAAAAACTGGATGAGGCAGGATTGGCTGACGAAACAGACTTAGCACTGCTGTCCGAGGGTGAAGTACGGCTATCAACCCTGAACCCTCAAGAACTCAGCTTAACACCAGCCCCCACAGGCGCAATCAGAGGCGGGAGTGTTGAGGACAATGCGACGATTCTGCGCAATGTCTTGCAGGGCAAGGGAACACAAGCCCAGCAGGATGTCGTAGCGTTGAACACCTCATTAGCGCTGCAAGTAGGTGATGTTGTTCCCCTAGAAGACCACAAAACAGGGATTGAGATTGCCAGGGATGTTATGAGTAGCGGTGCAGCTTGGTCGAAGTTGGAGCAGTTAGTCGAGTTTTTACAAGGGTGAGAATCCTTATTCCTTCTGCCCTCTGACTTGAAAGTGAGGAGTCGGGAGTCGGGAGTCGGGAATGGGAAATACCACTTTCATTCATGGCTGTGAATTTTTTT
>JAIUYC010000114.1 GCA_020216575.1 Coleofasciculus sp. S288
AGTGAACGCTGCGGTAGGGAGATGGCAAAATAATGCTGTGTTCCTACCTGTGTTTTAACACTTGAAACTTAGCTTCTCAAAATTAGCTCAATACTCAGCACCCGTGCGGCTGGTCGCCTTGATTGCGATCTTGCTATTGATTTGGCTGCCTGTAGCGGCTCCGATTTATTTATTGGGTCGCGACCCGAGCTTAGTTACTATCTTGACGATGGGACTGTTGTTCGGGGAATTTTTACTGTTAATCCGATTTTGGGGATTAAACGTCTATCAGCAACCCCAAATTCTCAAACATTACGGCTTGGAAGGCACGCGGTCAAATGGGCTAAACCTAGTTAAGGGATTGAGTATTGGCGTTTTATTCACGTTGAGTTTGTTTACGTTGGAGGGGTTACTGGGTTGGCTAGAATTTCAGCCCCCCCCAGTGTCATTGCCTCGAGTGATTTTAGAGGGATTAGTCAGCGCACTGGGCGTTGGTTTTGCAGAGGAGCTGGTATTTCGGGGCTGGCTGTTGGATGAGTTGGAACGAGACTATAATCCAAAGGTAGCTCTGTGGGGAGATGCGATCGCCTATGCCGTGTTACATTTTCTCAAACCCCTCTCAGAAATGATTCGCACCTTACCCCAATTTCCGGGTTTGGTGCTTTTGGGCTTAACGCTGGTTTGGGCAAAGCGATCGAGTAGAGGACTTCTTGGTCTGTCCATTGGTTTACATGCTGGTTTGGTCTGGGGCTACTACATTATCAATGTAGGGCAACTGGTGAAGTATTCTGGGCAAGTTTCACCTTGGATTACTGGCGTTGATGGTAACCCGCTCGCTGGATTTATGGGATTGCTATTATTAAGTGTTCTTGCCTTTTTGATCAGAAAGCGAGACGTTTGATCAATTTCTCGCTCTGAGTATTCCCCCTCCTGTCTATAGTTAGTTAATAGGAGATAGGTATGTTTGGTTTAGGATGGCCTGAAGTGGCAATAATTGGAATTATCGCTCTTGCAATTTTCGGTCCCAAGAAGATTCCGGAAATGGGTAGTGCTTTAGGAAAAACCCTTAGAGGCTTTAAGGATGAGATGAAGAAACCAACCTCGGAGCAAGACGAACCGGAGCAGGATAACCTCTAGAGCAAAAGCACATTTTCAATAATAACGGTTTTGTTGACAAAAGTAGACCATTTCAGGTTGACTTTGGAGGCGAGGATTTTGGATGATTTTTTTCGGTTCATGCCTCGCCGCTAGTCGGCGAAACAACTCTAAGAGCGTCAATCTAAAATCTCTAACCCCGTCCCCTCGTGGTCGGGGTCAATCCAAAATCTAAAGTCGCAAATCCAAAATCGATTGACTTGTGAGCTATAGGGTGATCCCTACCGCTGGAGTGAGGAAGCTATTACTTAAGGGTTATTACAGTTACGTTACAGTCTAGGGGTGGGAGATGTGCTAAAGGTCACATTCTTCCAGGAATTTTTGGGACTGAAACCTAACAGTAATACGAAGTAGTATAAAACAGATTATTGGAGGCTGAAACTCTATGCAACCAACTAATCCCAATCAATTCACAGAGAAAGCCTGGGAAGCGATCGCACGCACTCCAGACGTTGCCAAAGCTGCCCAGCAACAACAACTTGAAAGCGAACACCTGATGAAAGCGCTGCTCGATCAAGAAGGATTAACTACCAGCGTTTTCAATAAGCTGGAAGTACCCGTGCAGCGAGTGCGCGACTATACAGAAAGCTTTATCCATCGCCAGCCAAAAGTTTCTGGCACTAGCACCTCAGTTTACCTGGGTCGCAGTCTAGATACCCTCTTGGATAGGGCGGAGTCCTATCGCCAAGAGTATAACGATGATTTCATATCCATCGAGCATCTCGTGCTGGCGTATGCCAAAGACGATCGCTTTGGTAAGGGTTTGTTCCAAGAATTTAAACTAGATGAAAATAAGCTTAAAAATGCGATCGCCCAAATTCGAGGGAACCAGAAAGTGACCGACCAGAATCCAGAAGGCAAATACGAAGCACTGGAAAAATACGGACGTGACCTGACACAAGCCGCTCGTGAAGGTAAACTCGACCCAGTGATTGGGCGGGATGATGAAATTCGCCGCACGATTCAAATTCTCTCGCGCCGTACCAAAAATAACCCCGTCCTGATTGGTGAACCTGGAGTCGGTAAGACAGCGATTGCCGAAGGCTTGGCACAGCGAATTGTGGCGGGTGACGTTCCTCAATCTCTCAAAGATAGGAAACTAATTGCCCTGGATATGGGCGCACTGATTGCGGGTGCCAAGTTTAGGGGTGAGTTTGAAGAACGCTTGAAAGCAGTTCTCAAAGAAGTTACTGACTCTCGTGGTCAAATTATCCTGTTTATCGACGAAATCCATACCGTTGTGGGTGCCGGTGCAACCCAAGGTGCGATGGATGCTGGCAACCTGCTTAAGCCAATGCTAGCTAGAGGTGAGTTGCGGTGTATTGGTGCGACTACGCTGGATGAGTACCGCAAGTACATTGAGAAAGATGCGGCCTTAGAGCGTAGATTCCAACAGGTTTATGTGGATCAGCCCAGTGTCGAAGATACCATCTCGATTCTGCGGGGACTCAAAGAGCGTTATGAAGTCCACCACGGGGTGAAGATTTCGGACAGTGCCTTAGTGGCAGCAGCGACGTTATCTACGAGATATATTAGCGATCGCTTTTTACCGGATAAAGCGATCGACTTAGTAGACGAAGCCGCCGCACGGCTGAAAATGGAGATTACCTCTAAGCCGAAAGAACTCGATGAAATCGATCGCAAAATCCTCCAACTGGAAATGGAGAAGTTGTCGCTACAAAAAGAAAGCGACCCTGCCTCTAGAGAACGACTGGAACGACTGGAAAAAGAACTCGCTGACCTCAAAGAAGACCAACGCGCTTTGAATGCTCAGTGGCAGTCCGAAAAAGACTTACTCACCCGGATTCAGAGCATTAAAGAAGAAATTGACCGAGTCAATGTCGAAATCCAGCAAGCTGAACGTGACTACGACCTCAACAAGGCAGCAGAATTAAAATACGGTAAATTAGCCGAGTTACAGAAATCCCTGCAAGAGGCTGAATCTCACCTAGAAGCGACCCAAACCAGTGGCAAGTCGCTACTGCGGGAGGAAGTCACCGAAGCCGACATTGCGGAAATCATCTCCAAGTGGACGGGGATTCCCATCAGCAAGCTGGTTGAGTCGGAGAAAGAGAAGCTGCTGCACCTCGAAGATGAACTGCACAAACGGGTTGTTGGACAAGAGGAAGCGGTTACTGCTGTTGCTGATGCCATTCAGAGGGCGCGTGCGGGTTTGGCAGACCCCAATCGTCCAACCGCTAGCTTTATCTTCCTTGGTCCTACAGGTGTCGGTAAGACAGAATTGGCGAAAGCCCTTGCCGCTTACCTCTTCGACACGGAAGACGCTTTAGTGCGGATTGATATGTCCGAGTACATGGAGAAGCATGCCGTCTCTCGTCTGATTGGTGCGCCTCCAGGATACATTGGTTACGAAGAAGGCGGTCAATTAACTGAAGCGATTCGTCGCCGTCCGTATGCCGTGATTTTGTTCGACGAAATCGAGAAAGCACACCCCGATGTGTTCAACATCATGCTGCAAATCCTCGATGATGGTCGTGTCACCGATGCTCAAGGTCACACGGTAGACTTCAAGAACAGCATCATCATCATGACTAGCAATATTGGTTCTCAGTACATCATGGATGTTGCTGGGGATGAGTCACAATACGATGAGATGCGGCATCGGGTGATGGAGGCGATGCGCACGAGCTTCCGTCCGGAATTCCTCAACCGGATTGATGAGATTATTATTTTCCACCCGTTGCAGAGACATCAGTTGCGGTACATAGTCCAGCTACAAGTGAAGCGCTTAGAACAACGTCTTGGCGATCGCAAAATGTCCCTCAAGCTGTCTGAAAGTGCTCTCGACTTCTTGGCAGAGGTGGGTTACGACCCAGTCTTCGGTGCTCGTCCTCTCAAGCGTGCCATCCAGCGCGAACTAGAAACCCAAATCGCTAAGGCTATTCTGCGAGGCGAGTTCAACGACGGCGACACCATCTTTGTGGATGTTGAGAACGAACGGCTTGCCTTCAAGCGCTTGCCTGCTGAGTTGTTGACTGCCACTTCCGCGAACCCAAACGCTTAATCCTCTCGTTGAGACAGGTTGCCTTGCCGTGCAGCCTGTCGCATTACTTAATTTTCATCAATATAGCCATCCTAAACATCTCAGGACTTACGCACAGACAGCACATCTGGTAGGGGCACGATACCAAAGCCCCCAGACTGTCTTATCGGTACGTCGCCCAACGATTTAACTAGGCTTACAACCCCCGATAAACCGCTGTTTCATACTAGTTAGACAGTCTGAGACCGAAGCCCCTACAATTGGCGCTTTAGAGATAAATTTGCGTAAGTCCTGATCTGTGAGATGGGCTTGATTCTCGCTAACTTTCTAAGTCGTGAATTGTAAGCTATGGGGACACGGCAATGTCGTGTCCCTACCATAGAAAGCTCAAGTGAAACCGTATAACTACCACTTGAGGAGATTAAACTGCTCCATATCTACCGTATCTCGGTTGCGGTAAATTGAAAGCACGATCGCCAAACCCACTGCTGCTTCTGCTGCTGCCACTGTAATAACAAACACAGTAAAAACTTGACCCTTAATCTCTTGTGGGTCTAAAAAGTTGGAGAATGCCATTAAATTCAGGTTCACGGCATTCAGCAGTAGTTCAATTGACATCAACACCCGGACAGCATTGCGACTGGTAATTAAGCCATAAATGCCAATGCAAAACAAAGCAGCGGCAAGGAGTAAGAAGTACTGGAGTTGCATGAATCTTCTCAGTTATCAACAGAAATCCAACCAATAATCTGGTATCAAAGTGTATTAACGCGAACTTTGCTTTGAGCTACCTGCTAGTGAAGCAACTTCGCGAGGACGCTCTGGCAACGTCGAGACGGCTGTAATTTCCGTATCTCTGGGAACCAACTCCTCTGGAATGAAATCGCGACGTGCCAGGATAATTGCGCCTATCATCGCCATCAGCAATAGAACAGACGCTAGTTCAAATGGCAGCAAAAAGTCACTGAAGAAATGCTCACCAATCGTCACGATGGGATTTGCATCGATGATAGGAGCGGCAGTGCTAACAGACCAAGGTGTTGCCAACACCATCGTACTCAGAAGCGCAAACAATCCGAAACAGACGAGTGCTGTTGATGCGTTGCGAATCCAGCGTCTAGCGATTGGTGCAAAATCCTCTCGCTTGTTCACCAGCATGATCGCAAATAAAATCAGAACGTTAACTGCGCCAACATAGATCAATATTTGTGCCGCTGCTACAAAGTCAGCATTGAGCAACAGGTATAAACCAGCAATGCTGATGAGGACACCACCGAGCAAAAATGCTGAGTAGACGATATTGGTAAGCAGGACAACTCCCAAAGCCGACCCAATCATCATCACTGACAGGATAGCAAACGAAACAAGCTGAACCCCTTCCGCTAGATTCACGGTTACATAATCTCCTTGGAATGCATTACCAACGCGATGGGTAACTGAATTTTTATCTCAACCCTTGATATTTTCCCCTGTAATATCGATTACCTAAATGTTTGCTACAGATGCTCGTTCGCGTAGCGTGCGTGCTAGCGCAATCTCCCATAACCCCCCTAAAAAAGGGGGAACAAAATTTAGTTTTAAGTCCCTCTTAAAAAGGGGGATTTAGGGGGAGCTCCAATTTGTTGCATTGTTTTTTGTATTCGATATAACAGGCTTTAACGTTGCTCCTGTAGCTGCTGGAGGACATTTTGCCCGCCATTTAAAGCGCTCAGACACACTGTACGAGGAGCAAGTGCTGACGACTACTTCTTAGCCGCTTCTTCTTTGCCGGATTCCATCTGTTCTGCAATTTGTTCTGGACGCAAACCAGCCCGTTGAGAACCGGGCGGCAAACCATGCGGTTCTATCACGCCCTTGGGCAGGTATCCCAACTCCCGCAACGGAGTCACAATTGGGTCTTGCGTGACTTTGTAAGGCAGCCGTCCCATCGCTACGTTGTCATAGTTTAGTTCGTGGCGATCATAAGTGGAAATTTCGTATTCTTCAGTTGCCGACAGACAGTTGGTTGGGCAGTACTCAATGCAGTTGGCACAGAAAATACAAACCCCGAAGTCGATGCTGTAGTGCTTGAGTTTTTTCTTCTTGCTCGCTTTATCAAACTCATAGTCTACTACTGGCAAATTGATCGGACAAACCCGAACACAGACTTCGCAGGAAATGCACTTATCAAATTCAAAGTGAATCCGCCCCCGAAACCGCTCTGAAGGGATCAGTTTTTCGTAGGGGAACTGCACTGTAACGGGACGCCGCTGCATGTGATCGAAGGTAACGGCTAGTCCTTGACCAATGTAACGAGCGGCTTGAACCGTTTCTTTGGCATAGTCGCCAACTTGTTTGAGGAACTTCAGCATCGTTTCAGTGTCTCTCTCTTTTCAATTTTGGATTTTGGATTTTGGATTGTAGACTTCAGATCTCATCCAAAATCTAAAATCGGTTTAGCCACCAAAGGCGAAGGGAAATGCTAACTTTAGCGCGGCAGTTAATAGCAGATTGGCCAGTCCCACTGGAAGCAGAAATTTCCATCCCAGGTTGAGTAGTTGGTCGATACGAACGCGGGGAACTGTCCAGCGCAACAGAATGGCGAGGAAAATCAGGAAGTAAGCCTTAAACAGAGTCATCATAATCCCCAATGCTGCTGTGATGACCTGTAACCAAGAGCTGGTTTCACTCACACCCAACCAACTGGCTAGCTTGTCAATGGGAATGGGAAACCCCCAACCCCCCAAGTAGAGAACAGAAAACAGCAGGGCGGAGAGAACGAGGTTGACGTAGGAACCAATGTAGAACAGACCAAATTTCATCCCGGCGTATTCAGTCTGATAACCAGCCACCAGTTCTTCTTCTGCTTCGGGAAGGTCAAAGGGCAATCGTTCGCATTCTGCCAAAGCGGCTATCCAAAAGATGAGGAAGCCTATCGGCTGACGCCAGATATTCCAACCGAGGATGCCATAGCCCGATTGTTGCTCAACAATGTCGATGGTGCTGAGGCTATTAGACATCATCACTACTGCAATGATTGCGAGTGACAGAGGAATTTCATAGCTAATTGACTGCGCTGCTGCCCTCAAGCCTCCTAGTAGTGAGTACTTATTGTTAGAGGCATAGCCTGACATCAGCAGACCAATCGGTGCGACGCTCGACAGGGCAACCCACAAAAAGATGCCAATGCCCACGTCTGTAATCACTAGGTTCTGTCCGAATGGCACAATCAGGTAGGACAAAAACACGGGGATGACGACAAGAATGGGTCCCAAAGTGAACAGCAAGGGATCGGCCTTCGCTGGGACAATATCTTCTTTGAAAACTAGTTTCAGTCCATCGGCGACTGGCTGAAGAACACCCAGAGGTCCGGCGAATTCAGGGCCAATCCGCTGTTGGGCGGCAGCAGAAATCTTTCGCTCTAGCCAGACAACGACCAAGACACCCAACGTGGCACCGATTATCATGAGGAACATCGGTAGTGGCATCCAAATGGCTTTGGCTGCACCCGCTGGGACGCCTAAATCCCTAAGCGATTGAATAAAAGTTCCTTGGAGGTCAATTCCTGGATTCATGTTTGGTGATACGGGAATTTACTGAGGCAATTCGACAAATCTGGTATCGAATATATCTCTAATAGTTCTTTGTGAAGATTTTTTTAAGAGCCTCATTGCCTAGTATATCGTTCGATGACTGTCCACCTTGCACGGAGCTTGAGAATTTATACTTATCAGGGGAGTGAGTTTTTCTTTTTGCTTCTTATAAATTGCGATCGCATCTATAGATTCCATCGTAATTACCGATACTCCTCTAAGAGTGGGAGATTATCCGGGTTGATGCCCCTGCTTCCCCTGCCTCCGGGAGCTCCCCCTGCCTATTCTCAAGCCAGTACCTTGAACTCTAGCGGACTTGGCGGATTTTTCTACATTCAAAAAATTAACTGACAAAACTATCCGGATAAAACCGATAGAGTCCTGAAAGTGGAAGAAGCATGGTTTTTAAAGCCAACGCCCAAACCATTGAAAAGTAAACAGGGTATCAGTTTTGGTCTTTTGTCAGTCAACTCTTTCCATTCACAGTAAAAGCGATTCTCTAGGGGATAGCTTTCGCGCTTTCTCGCTCCTACTTGGCAGACGCTGCGATCGCACCTTTCTGCTGAGTAGAAATACTTAACACGTTCTTTTCATGCTTTCTTTACTGAAAAGAGCGCTTTCTTACCGAGTTATTCACATTCATTTTCTAGATTAGGAACAGAT
>JAIUYC010000115.1 GCA_020216575.1 Coleofasciculus sp. S288
GACTGCAAGCGGATGGTCGGGTAGGGCCAAGCTTACAGCATGTCTCCAAGCGGAAGTCCAAGACCAGTTTGATTTATCAGGTGATTAGTGGTCAGACACCACCTATGCCAAAGTTCCAGCCCAGTCCCCAAGAAATGGCAGACCTCTTAAGTTACTTGGAAAAATTGTAAATGGGGTTAGGGGCTTGTGCTGATTTAACTAAATTGCTGAGCATAGAATTGAGCATAGCGACCCCCTTGCTGTAACAATTCTTTATGTGTTCCTGATTCGGTAATCTGTCCCTGCTCGACGACGAGAATCCTATCGGCACGGCGCACGGTTGTTAGGCGGTGAGCGATGATAAAAACGGTGCGCTCTTTCATAATCCGCTCTAGGGCTTCTTGCACGAGGGCTTCAGATTCGGAATCTAAAGCTGAGGTGGCTTCATCAAGGATGAGGATGCTGGGGTTGAGGAGAACGGCACGAGCGATCGCAATTCGCTGTCGCTGTCCCCCTGATAAGTTAATCCCCCGTTCTCCGACCCAGGTGTGATACCCCTGTGAAAACTGGCTGATAAATTGGTGAGCATTGGCAATCTCCGCTGCTGCCTGAACGTCTTGGAGGTTAAAGTTGGCTTGACCAAAGGCGATGTTTTGAGCGATCGTGCCGGAAAATAAGATGGTTTCCTGGGGTACAATTCCAATCTGCCGCCGCAAACTCGGCAGTGTCACGTCCTGAATATCAATGCCATCAATTAAAATTTGTCCAGCTTGAGGGTCATAGAAGCGAGGGAGAAGATTAACCAGCGTCGTTTTTCCCGCACCCGATGGTCCGACCAAGGCTATCATTTCTCCAGGTGATGCCAGAAAGCTGATGCTTTTTAGCACCCAACGCGATCGCTCTCCTGTTTCCTCTCTTCCTTGCTTGTGATAGGCAAATGATACGTTACAATATTCGACTTTACCAGTGACAGGCGGTAAAACAATTGCACCAGGCTTCTCCACCACTGTTGGCTGAATTGCCACTAATTCAAAAATGCGATCGACAGACGCCTCACCCTGCTTAAACTCGTTGTAATTACTAGTAATGTGGGCAATGGGGTCAATGAGTAGTGCTGCCCCAGCCAGATAGCTAACAAATTCTGTTCCCGTTAGATTGCCGACTGAAATTTGCCATCCACCTAGGAAAAACAGCAACAACACGCTGATGGCATATAGAAATCCGACTACGGGGTTCTGAATTGCCTTCAAATGCTCAGCAGCATACTTAGCTTGACGATTTTGCTCAGCTTCAATGGCAAAGCGTTCAATTTCATACTCTTCAGCGGCAAACGCTTGCACCAAGCGAATTCCGCTAAATACCTCCGTCAGCAAAGCGGATAGATCGGAGATGCGATTTTGGCTGCGTCGGGAAAACTTCAGCATCTGTTCGCCAAACCAGCCAATTAAAATCCCCATCAATGGTGCAACTAAAAACGTTGCCAGCGTTAACTGCCAGTTGAGATAGATCATGTAGCCTAGCACGACGATGAGTTGCAACACACAGGGGACAAAGTCATGGAAGAGTTTATTGACGACCTCGCCAATGCGATCGATATCTTCGGTGAGGCGATAGGTTAGATCTCCAGTCTGAGCTGTTTCAAAATAGCTGAGGTTGAGACGATGGATGTGAGCGTAAACCTGCTTGCGTAAGTCGAGGGCAACGGCGAGTGCCGCTTTCGCCATGAGAGAATCCTGACCGTACTGGACGATTGTCTGGACAAGAAAAACCAGCGTCAGGACTCCAGCGACTTGGGCAAGCGCAACCATGTTGCCCTGTCCGATGAATTGAGCGATTTGACCGGCGAGTGACGCTTGTATCGGCCAGAACACAGTGAACCCCAAGGTGCAAGCAAACGCTTGAGTGATGGTTTTCCAGTGGGGGCGGATATAGGGCAGAAGTTGCCAGTAATGCGATCGCGTTTTCAAGCCGTAACGTCCTGTAATACTTTTGTCCTTTGTTAGACGCTACCAGCTTTTTTGCTGTTTCGCGATCGCTCCCTGGCAAAGATAAAGTGATGTGCCTTCAAGTTGTTTATTGTAGATTGCCCAAAAGACGCGGAGACGCGGAGACACGGTGATGCAATTTAAGCGACGATTAGCTTATGAGAACTTGCCAAGGGGAGGAGACATTTCAGTCTTGTGTATCATCCTTCAGTTCTTTTGTTGATTCATCAAGCTGACTTCCTGCACTCTTAATTAGGGGAAGGCAGTAGGACGTAACAATTCTTGAAACTAAATCCACAGTCCTGATAGCTGTTTCTTCTGAAATTGTTCCTGACCAGAAGAGTGTAATTCCAGTAAAACAAAAAGTAGCACTCACGACAATTAGTGTGCTGGCAAGGTTAAATTTAATCCGGGATTGACGCAGACGTTCTTGGTGAATGCTATTAGAGCCTGGGGATTGACTAGCGTCTACTAGTTCGTCCTTTTGATTCAGCACTACCAAGGTAACACCGTGATTTTTCTTCGTTTTAATAATCTTCATGGGCTTGTCCTTAAGCTCTACAATCCCATGAAACTTGATTGCTTGCTTAGTTCAGAACTAGGAAACGATTAACGTGGGCTGAGTTTTGACTATCCTATGGCTGATGACTGACTTATTACTGACTTAATACTTATTTGCCTACTGTTAGAGAAAGGAGCGTTATCATTTGAGCAGTTTGGCTTAGTGATGAGTTATGTCTAGGTCTCTAAAAGTCTCCCCTCAGCATATCAAACGAGTCAAGAGAGCTGTTACGCACAAGAGTTTTCCTCGCCAGAGAGATTTAGCTGAGGCGGTACAGTTATCGTTAGCTACTGTCAGTAATTACCTTAATGGCAGACCTGTGGATTTTTCGAGTTTTTATGAAATTTCTCAGAAATTGGGGCTGGATTGGCGAGAAATAGCTGATTTTGATTCTAAAGACAGGGAACAAGATTTAACTCCTAACCTAGAGCAGACAGAAGCAGAAGTGATTAATTATGTAGAGCGTCCTCCCATTGAATCTCGCTGCTTTGACACAATTTCGCAGCCTGGTTCGCTCCTCCGTATTAAAGCGCCGAAGCGGATGGGTAAAACGTTGCTAATAGATAGGATTATCGATCAAGCAACCAAGCAAAACTATCGAACAGTACGCTTGAATTTGCTACAGGCAGATAAGGACGTCTTGAAAGGTTTAGATGAGTTCTTGCGCTGGTTCTGTATGTTTGTCAGTCGGCGGCTGGGGATACCGCCTCGACTGGCTGATTATTGGGAGGAGGGTTTAGGTAGCAGTCAGAACTGCACAATCTACTTTGAGGAGCATCTGTTAGCTCAATTAGACCATCCGTTAGTCTTGATCTTGGATGATGTGGATCAAATTTTTCCCTATGACCATATTGCAGGAGACTTTTTTGCTCTGCTGCGAGTTTGGCATGAGGAAGCAAGAACTAGCCGCAGTTGGAAAAAGCTTCGTTTGGTTATCGCTCACTCCACAGAAGTTTATATCCAACTCAATTTTACTCGTTCGCCGTTTAATGTCGGAGTGCCAATCAAGTTGCCAGAGTTTACTCAACAGCAGGTACAGGATTTAGCAAAACAACAGGGATTAGATTGGGATAGTTCACAAGTTAAGCAGCTAATGGCTTTGGTAGAAGGGCATCCTTATTTAGTTCAACTAGCTATTTATTCCCTAGCTCGTCAGGACATTACGTTTGAACAACTTTTGCAAACAGCACATACAGAATCAGGAATTTATAGCGACCATTTGCGGGGACATTTATGGAATTTACGAGAGCATCCGGAATTGGCTGCGGCGATGAAAAAAGTGGTTGAGGCAAAGATACCTGTGCAGTTAGAACCGATGCTGGCGTTTAAATTACAAAGTTTGGGATTTATACAACTTAACGGTAATAATGTCAATATCCGTTGTAACTTATATTCTCAATATTTTGCTGCTAACATAGCCTGCTCATAGCTGGTTGGGTGTAGCTCCCCCCAACCCCCCTTTTTTAGGGGGGCTAAGAGTTCTCTAGTATCAAGGAAATGAATTCATGGTTCAAACTATTCAAGCTCAAAAAATAAGTCTCAATGACTTAATTGAAAGGTTTGGCTTAGAACGCACAGATGACGATCAATTCTTCCGAGAGTGGCAAGATGATTTGCCTGAACTCACGGAGTTGGAAAAGCAAGTACTAGATGAGGTAAAAGCGGACTATCGTCATTTATCCAGGTATCCCATACTCGAACCTATAGTCAAACTTGTGGTGCTGTCACCGTTGTTGAAGCTTGCAGGTTTTTATCGGGTACCTTTTTACCTGACTGGTGAGAAGGAGGTGGAAGTGATATCCGAAGATGAGGGAATCTTGGTGAAGGGACGCCTTGATCTTCTAGTTTTTACTCCTCAGTTTTGGATACTCACGATTGAGGCAAAAGGCATGAAATATTCCCTTGAAGTGGGCATACCTCAAGCACTGACTTATATGCTGGATAATCCTAATCCTGAAAAGCCTGCTTATGGTTTTGTTACGAATGGGAGTGAGTTTAGATTTCTGAAACTAACAAAACAAGGTACTCCGAAATATGGTCAGTCGTATTTGTTTTCGTTAGATCGCGGAGATGACCTGTACACTGTCCTGAAGATATTGAAACGTCTTGGTCAGTTGGTCAGTCAATAGCTAATTAGCTAGAACTAGATACAGCCTAGACAGGGCGGGTTTTGTACAAGGATTATCGACTGTTCCTATAGTTTCTGGTTAAACCCGCCCCTACAAAAAATTTAACTCGAAAGTTCCAAACAAATAATAAATGAAAAATTACCACTATCAAGTTGGCGGAAGTTTAGCGGCTGATGATCCAACTTATGTTGTACGTCAGGCAGACCAAGATCTTTATGAAGGGTTGAAGGGAGGTAAATTTTGCTATGTGCTGAACTCACGGCAAATGGGGAAGTCTAGCTTGCGAGTCCGCACAATGAAAAGGTTGGAAGCTGAAGGGGTAAACTGTGGTGCGATTGACTTGTCAATAATCGGTAGCGATAATGTTACCCCAGAGGGTTGGTACAAGGGGGTATTCTACGAACTGGTCAGGAAGTTCGAGTTATCTGCAAAAATTAACCGCAGGGCTTGGTGGAAAGAGCGAGAATCACTATCGCCTGTGCAGCGTTTGAGCGAGTTTATTGAGGACGTGCTGCTAGTAGAGATTCGTCAAAATATCGTTATTTTTATTGATGAAGTTGATAGTGTCCTTAGTTTAGATTCCTCGACCGATGATTTTTTTGCCTTAATCCGAGCTTGCTGCAATCAACGGGTCGATAATCTAGCTTATAAACGCCTCAGCTTTGCTCTCTTGGGAGTTGCTAAGCCCTCTTATTTTATTCAAGACAAAAACCGTACATCATTTAATATTGGGCAAGCTGTTGAAGTCTGTGGTTTTAAATTGGAGGAAGCTCAGCCGTTAGCAGTGGGATTGGTAGGTAGGGTTAGCAATCCACAGGCAGTTTTAAGAGAGATTTTGGCATGGACAGGAGGCCAGCCATTTTTGACCCAAAAGCTGTGTCAAATTGTCCAAGATGCTTGTGGAGATTTCCCCAAATTTTCCTTAGAAAGGGGAGAGCAAGAGTGGGTGGAACAGTTGGTGCGTAGTCGCATCATCGAAAACTGGGAATCTCAAGATGATCCGGAGCATCTGAGGACAATACGCGATCGCATTTTGGGGAAAGGCCAGCGCAGTGTCGATCTGCTTACACTCTACCTGCAAATTTTACAAGAAAAAGAAGTAGAAGCCGATGGTAGTCTTGAACAAACGGAATTGCGACTGTCAGGCTTGGTTGTCAAGCGGAACGACAGTTTAAGAGTTTATAACCGCATTTATGAAGCTGTTTTTGCTAAGAATTGGGTTAACAAAACACTAGTCGAACTGCGACCTTATGGGGAAGCACTGGCAAAATGGATAGCTTCCGACGAGCAGGATAAAACCTGGCTGTTGCGCGGGCGGGAATTACGGCAGGCACAAGCCTGGGTAGCTAATAGAAAAAACTTGAAATTAAGTGTTCAGGATTATCAGTTTTTAAATGCTAGCCAAGCATTGCAAAGACGAAGAGTTCAGAAGCGCCTTGCATCGGGATTGCTAGGTAGCGTAATGTTTACAATTGGGATACTTGTTGGATTTAGAGAAAATATTATTTATTTAATTAACGAGTCTTCAGCCTATTTAGCAGCACAAGTAGCAGGAGAAGAACAATTTAGTGAAGGAGAGAATACTTTCTTTCCTAGTAATGACAATTTTAATCGACAAATTGGAATTGAGGAATTCAGAAAAGAAAATTATTCGACAGCTACTGAATTCTTCAAAAGAGCTAAAGAAACTAATCGTAATGATCCAGAAATGTGGATTTATTACAATAATGCACGAGCAATTAAAAAGGGTAACCCTCTAACCCTTGCTGTTGTTACACCTGCAACTGCCAGAAGAGATATAGCTCTAGAAGTATTACGAGGAGTAGCACAGGCACAAGATAGTTTCAATGAGCGGCGTGAAAAATTCAAAGCTCCATTATTGAAGATTATAATTGCCAATGATGATAGCGAACCAACCCAAGCGAGGAGAGTTGCCCGAACCCTGATTACAAACCAAAAGGTTATGGGAGTAATTGGACATTATACCAGTAGTGCTAGTGAGGCGGCACTAAAAGAGTATGAAAAAGCTGGTTTAGCTATGATATCTCCCAGTAGCACCAGTAATACCCTGAAAGGTGATGTTTTTTTCAGGACAGTTTCTTCCAATCTAGAAACTGCTAAAAAGTTATTAAATTATGTCTTGGCTAATAAAATTAAGAAAGTTGTCATTTTTTATAGCCCTGAAGACCTTTATAGTAGGGATCTGATGGAGTCGGTTGAAAGTTTGCTTAATCAGAAAGATGTAGAAGTTATACAAAAAGTAGATTTGAGGGATTCAGAACTGAGTGCAGATGCTGAAGCTTTCTTGCTTAGTAAAATTCAGGATAAACCAGATGCACTGTTCTTGTTTCCAAATACAGAGCTAGTTTCTGTCGCGATTGAAATTGCCCGTGCCCGGAATAATGTGAAAAGCCTACAAAACAAGCCGCTATTGGGAGCAAGTTCTTTGTATAGCGCAGATACTTTAAAAGCAGGTAGAGCTGCTCTAGAAAACTTGATTCTAGATGTTCACTGGTTTGCAGACGCACCAGATTCAAAAGAATTTGCAGATAAAGCTAGAGATATGTGGAAAGGACAGGTTAGTTGGCGCACTGCCACCAGTTATGAGGCGACTCAGGCTTTCATTGAAGCTCTATCTGTATCTGACAAACCTTCTCGCTCAACTGTACTTGAAAAACTTAAAAGTATGAACCTTTCAAGCCAGGAACCAGTTCTCGTCAAAGTAAGTAGAGGTAAAGGTGGCCCCGAAGGAAGCGAATTTCGTTTTGAACTAGCTGAGTAGGGGGAAATGAGTCGAGGGCGATTCTCCTGCGGAGATGTTTTGCTAACGTACTCATGAGTGTCGAGTGCGATCGCACAACCCAACAAAACACCCCTCACAAGTGCGATCGCTACCCTAAAATCCCTACTTACTGGCAACACACAGTAAATTCTCGGTAGAATACCAGCCAAAGGTAGGGACTGGATATGGCTGTTGAAACTGTTACCCTTCAAATCCCAGAAATACTCTATCAGCGCTTGGTCAATACTGCCCGTGCTACCCAGCAACCTCTTGAAAAGGTGATACTTCATGCCCTACAAGTAGGTAGCCCTCCGGAATGGGATGATGTGCCAGAAGAGTTTCAGGCTGACCTTGCTGCCTTAGACAAACAAGATGACAATACACTTTGGCAGATTGTCCGTAGCCGCAAAACAGCAACCGACATGGAGCGATACAACATCCTGCTTGAGGGCAACTCTAACGGTACACTAACTGAGGTTGAACGATTAGAGCTGATAGCGCTGCGACGAGACGCTGACTGTTTCATGCTGCGTAAAGCCCAAGCAGCCGTATTACTCCACTGGCGGGGACATCGCGTGCCAACTCCTTGAATAATCATAATCCAGGACTTACGCACAGACGCCACATATTGTAGGGGCGAATGGCCATTCATTGGTGTCAACTTAACATTCAGCTTGGCGGTTGAAACCGCAGCTATACAACCAAAACCCGCCTGCGCGGGTTAGCAAACTTTTGATGAGAGTGTTAGTCCGCAACGGCGGACTTTGTTTTTATAGACGCGATTTTCAATCGCCAAGGCTTAAGTTAACACCCATGATGGCCATTCGCACCCACGGATGGTGGTTTAACGGTAATTTTGCGTAAGTCCTGTAATCGTGTCTGCTTACATCTGTGTAAGCATCATTTTTTGGATGATTGATTA
>JAIUYC010000116.1 GCA_020216575.1 Coleofasciculus sp. S288
AGCACGTCCCGCACCGACTAAAATTTCATCAACCGTAACTGACTCTGACGTTCCATTGCAAGTATAGTGTAGTGTTTTGCCTGCACTAGTCTTTTCCACCCGTTGCATCTGGCAACCCAGCACTAAGTGAATGCCTTCCCGGATCAGGATAGTTTGAACAATTTCGGCAGCATCGGCATCTTCTTTATTGAGAAGGTGAGTTCCTCGATGGAAAATCACGACCTCACACCCCAAGCGCCGGAACGCCTGAGCCAATTCGCAACCAATGGGCCCCCCACCAATCACAGCAAGGCGTTGTGGACGTTCGGTAAGAGAAAAAACCGTTTCATTGGTGAGAAAACCTGCCTCTTCAATCCCCTGAATCGGAGGTCGTACCGCTCTAGCCCCTGTCGCAATGACAGCTTTCTTAAACCGGAGTTTGCGATCGCCAACTTCAACAGTATTATCCCTGGAAAAACGACCCTCCCCTAAGAACACATCCACCCCAATCTTCTGGAAACGCTGAACCGAATCGTGATGGCTGATACCTGCCCGAACGCGACGCATCCGTTCCATCACGGCGGGAAAATCAACGTCAATCGGTTCTGGAACGCGAACTCCCAAGGCTTCCGCATCCCATATCTCACCTACAACCCGAGAAGAGCGGATAACGCACTTAGAAGGGACGCAACCGACGTTCAAGCAATCCCCACCCATGAGGTGCTTTTCAATCAATGCAACTTTCAAGCCCAAGCCCAAACCTGCTGCACCTGCCGCTACCACTAAGCCCGCCGTGCCAGCACCAATCACAACCAAATCGTAACAATCTGCGGGTTTAGGATTCACCCAATCCGGTGGATGAACATAAGACACTAATGTCTGGTTATGCACATCCATTGGGGGCACAGTTACGTTTTTAAAGGCTGAATTTGACATCAGTAACTCCTATTTAGAATATCTCCACGGTCGTCCTGGCTTGGCACTGGACTTGATGGAAGAATTTCGTCGGAACTTTGAGCTTGGAACTCGAAATCTGGAGTTCAGAACTCGGAACTTTGAGCTTGGAACTTGAAATTTGGAGTCCAGAACTCGGAACTTTGAGCTTGGAACTCGAAACTTGGAGTCCAGAACTCGGAACTTTGAGCTTGGAACTCGAAATTTGGAGTCCAGAACTCGACGGTTTAACCTCACAACTCAAAAGGTTGTGGCTGTGAGCGATCGCTTCTTGGAATTTGCGATTGCCCTTGATACTCAAGACAGCCACCCACAGACAATTGCCCACAACAAAGGAATGAAAATCTACCTCCCCTGACTCCTGACTCCTGACTTCTAAAAACAGGTATATTCCCTCCAACTGAGAACTGCTACATTGGGCTAACTCTAATTGATTTGTTCTGTCCCATTGTTCTGATGATCTAAAACTTGCTCGTCTAAAGCCTTCCGCGCCACACGGGTTACATAAATTGTCACAGCAACTGTAGCGATAAATCCTATGATCCGGATCGCCCATTGCACAGCAGGATTGGTAGGTTGAGCCTCAGTCCCAATCGTGGCAATACTGCCAGCCAAGGAACCGATGTATACGTACATAATTGTTCCGGGAATCATGCCGACAGAACCGATGACGTAGTCTTTGAGCGAAACTCCTGTGATGCCAAAAGCGTAGTTTAATAAATTGAATGGAAATATCGGAGAGAGTCGCGTCAAAAGAACAATCTTTAATCCTTCTTTGCCAACCGCTCGGTCAATTGCCTTAAATTTGCTGTTGCCTTCGATTTTATTAGCAACCCAACCTCTGGCTAAATAACGTCCAACTAGGAACGCCGCAGTAGCTCCCAATGTTGCACCGATAAAGACGTAGAGCGAACCCATCACGACACCAAAGACAACTCCAGCCCCTAAGGTGAGGATGGAGCCAGGGAAGAAAGCAACGGTAGCGATGATGTAGAGTAGGATGAAGGCGATCGCACCTGTGGCACCGAGGCTGTCAATCCACTGTAAAGCGTCTCGTAAAATAGTTTGAGGATTGAACCCTGGAGCCGTAGCAGAGTCCTGTGCCAAGGCGGGAGCAGTCGCAAATGCGATCGCACTGCCAACGGCAAGCAAAATTAGAACCCCCACCCTGAACAGCTTCCTCAAGGTTCTGGTATGGGGTTGATATTCGCTCAGTTTATTGATCATGACGTTACTTTAAATATAGGAAAACTGGCAGATTAGCAATTTTTGGTTGGGTCATGGGTGATTTCTTCGGTTAAAACGCTTTGAGCTAAAGCCTTCTTAGCGAGGCGCGTTACCCAAACCGTCACGGCAACGGTAGCGATACACCCAATCCCCTGTACCACCCACTGCGCAATTTGCGTTTCTGGACTCCTCGGTTGAGCGGACATGCCAATCGTGGCTAAGTCGCTAGCTAAGGAACCCATGTAAACGTACATCACTGTCCCCGGAATCATACCAATGGAACCCAAGGTGTAGTCTTTGAGTGAAACCTGCGTAACTCCGAAGGCGTAATTTAAGAGGTTAAAGGGAAAGATGGGAGAAAGGCGAGTCAACAGGACAATTTTCCATCCCTCTCGAGCAACGGCTTCATTAATTGCTTTGAATTTGGCATTGCCCTGAATTTTTCTGCAAACCCAATCTCGCGACAAATAACGTCCGATTAAGAACGCAACAATCGCTCCGAACGTTGCAGCAATTAAGACATAAACTGAACCCCAAAACACACCAAACAGGCAACCTCCTTTCAGCGTTAGGAGAGAACCTGGTATGAACAGTATCGTTGCTATGTTGTAGATGACGATAAATGCGATCGGTCCTAAAGCTCCAAGGCGTTCGACCCACAGGAATGAAGTTTGTAAAAGTTCCTGAATGTTGAAGTGGTTGGCAACAACAATTAGGGTGGCAACTAGAGTGCTAACCAGTACGAGTTTGAGCTTGCAATTAAAGCGGCGTTTGCTGAGTTGAGCCATGGAACTTTCCGCGATCGCTAGCGGCTTGGAGTCGGTTTCGGTTTGGTTTGCCAGTCAGGACAAGCGTCGGGTTGACGGCGATACCAGCGAACCAGTCGTTCGGGCGAAACCCCTAGTAAATAGGCAAGAATGATAATTTGATTGATGAGCGTTGTTTGGAAAACTCCCCGCTTCAGCCATCGACGGGCTGATGTCACCACTGGTACAGGAATCAGGGCAATTCGACCTTTGCCTCTCAACCGACACATCAGTTCAAAATCTTCCATAATTGGCAACTCTAGAAAGCTGCCAATCTCATGAAATGTCTTAGCTTTCAAAAAGATGGCTTGATCGCCGTAGGGCAGTTGAAGAAAATGCGATCGCCAATTCACTCCCCATTCGATTAACCGCAACCTCCTCAACGGTGCATTAATCTGCAAGGCAAACGCCCCAGCCACTGGAGTTTTTCCACCTCTCCCGACACGCGACTTCAAGGCGGTGCGAACCATCGCGTCAAACTCAGGAGGCAAACGGGTATCAGCATGAAGAAACAGCAAAATCTCGCCAGTTGCTGCCTTAGCTCCCACATTCATTTGGCAAGCACGACCAGCAGGAGCCGAGAGAACATTCGCACCCAACGACTGAGCTAACCCAACCGTGCCATCTACGGAACCGCCATCTACAACAATTACTTCCACATTCGTACTTGGATGAGTACTGATTAGGGTTTCTTTAAGAGTTTTTACCTCATTGAGAGCCGGAATGATAATGGAAATTTTTTCGATGTTGCTCAAGCGTTCCTCTGCTATTTTCTTTAACGTCACCCAACCAATGTTCCTTCGTTCAACGTTACGCGAGAGTCCCCACCCTCTGAACAGGAAAACCTGTTCAGTTGACTATTTGGGATACAGGACTACTGAAAACTCAGGCTTCAACGCAGTAAGCCTGAGTAGTTTATATCAAAGCACCACCACAGCTAGAACCACACCCAGCCGTACAGCCATAGCAGTAAGACGCCGTCTGTATCTCCTGAATTAGGTCTAATGTGCCAGCTTCCAACAACTTAGCAACAGTTAGCGTCTCACCCTCGCGAGTTTTGGCCGGAAGGTTTGCCATCTGGTTAAAGTCGCAGTCATAGACATGACCTAAATAGTCAATCGAGAGTTCATCTCGACACATTAAATGGTCAACTGTACCAGAATTGAAATGGGACTCCAAGAAATGCAGATAAGGTTTGTACAGTTTTTTGTGTTCGAGATGAAACTTAGTCCGACCGACAGGTAGGTTTGTAATCGTAAATAAGTTATTAAAACAAACTCCAAAATGGTCTTGTAAGAACACCTTGTAATCGTGTTCGAGTCCAACCTGATTGGGGGTTAAGGAAAATTTTCCTGAGTTAGGAATTTGAGGGTTATACACTAAATCAAGCATTAAGTTGGAGTCTGTTCCATAACCCAGACGATTGAGCCATTGGAGAGCGTGGATCGAGGCATCGTACACACCAGCACCGCGCATTTTATCAACATTATCTTCGAGATAGCAGGGAAGCGAAGCAACAATTCTGAGATGATGCCGAGCGCAATAATCTGGAATATCGCCAAACCCTTCCTCGAAATAAATGGTCAAGTTAGAGCGAACAATCACCTGTTTCCCTTCTGACCGAGCTGCCTCTACTAGTGGCTTAAAGCCATAAAGCATTTCAGGCGCACCGCCCGTGAGGTCTACAACCTGAATTTGGGGAAATTTATGAATTAGCTCAATTAACTGGTTACAAACCTCCGGAGAAAGTTCCTCAGTTCGCTTTGGACTAGCTTCCACATGGCAGTGAGTACAAGCCAGGTTGCAGCGTTTTCCCAGATTAATTTGTAAGACAGTAATTGGCTTTTTAGTTAGGGGGGAATCCAGCTTTTTCCTAAAGGAGGTAATGGCTGAATGTTCGATTACTTTTGACTGAATCATTTTTTCCTTGAAAAAGAACTAACAGCAACCACCACCGTTATAGTGCCAGGTTGAATCTGTAATCAGGATATCCTTTGGAAAGAATGTTGCTAACTTAGTTGCCGTTTTATCACATACAGCAGTAGGTAAACCTTGTTGGAGAATATGTCCGGCTTGGTCATCAAAGGCAGGTTTTGAGCCAGTGTAGATAGCCGTTTTCCCTGTAAAAATGCAAGCACCATCGTCTGGGATTGGCACTTTGAAGGATACGGAATCGAGGCTTTCTAATAGTAAATGGTCGTCCAACCCATAGGTTTGGCGATCTAAAAGACGATAAGGACGACGCGCCCGAATTTCGACCTGACCAAAGCCAACATTAACGAGGTGCTGGATATAGGACTCATAGGTGAGCGCTCCCGATAGACACATCGCCCGCAACCGTTCATCCTTTTGCAGATGCTCGGGAATCGGACGAGTGGCAATTGGATCACTCATCAGCAAGCGTCCATTGAGCTTTAAAACCCGAAACGCTTCCTGCAATGCTCGATGCAAATCGGCGGGTTCAAAGATATTAAATAAACAATTTTGCGCCACTACATCCACAGAAGCATCAGGAACGGGTAAGGCAAAAGCATCCCCTTCTCGAATCTCCACAAAACTTGGCTCAAACCAAGGATTGTCTTTGGCGGCAAGTTCTAAATTACGGGTAGCCGCATCGCGCATCGCCGCCACTGGTTCAACTGCAATCACTGCCCCAGGACGGCGGGAAAAATAAGCAAATTGCAAGGCTTCCAATCCACCGCCAACACCAACATACAGTACAGTTGGGGCATCAGCCAATTCAGTCGGATGAACCGTCGTACCGCAGCCATAGTTCATCTCCTGCATCCGGAGTGGAATTTTTAGTCCTAGCAGTTGCAGAGGGCTGCTTTGGACGCAACACAGACCAACCTGCGGTGTTTGGGCGACTTCACTATAAAATTTAGCAGTTGTTTCTAGGTAACTCATCCCTATCCTCAGCCTGTACGTTATTTTTTCCCATTTTTGGAGTCTAGCAATTAGAGCGAATAAGGAATGTGTTGTCAATAGGTGCAAACTGCCTCTGGCGCTGGTGAAGAAAGCGCCAATCGCTTCTAACAAGACCATCCATTAGAAGATACGAAGCTGAGATCAAAAAGGATTTACACAGAACTTACGCAAAATTATCTTTCAACCCCCATTAGTAGGGGCGAACGGCCGTTCGCCCCTACAATAGGTCAGTAACCAGTAACTTGCGTTCCCCGAGTTGCGATCGCATCATAGAGGCCGGGTTTCTTGAAGAAACCCGACTTCTGAATTGTATATACAATGTTTGTATATGCATTGTGTAGACACACAGGAGATGGAATGATGCCAGTCCCCTCAGCTCAATCAGGGAATCGCAACCGTGATGTCACCATTAACATCCGCGCACAGTCCCAGCAACGTGATTTAATCGATCGCGCGGCAGCTGCTGTGGGCAAGAACCGCTCAGATTTCATGCTAGAGACGGCTTACCGAGAAGCAGTAGATATTTTACTGGACAGGCGATTGTTTATAGTAGATGATCAGAAATTCTCCGAATTTATGGCTTTGTTGGATGCGCCACCCTCTACCAATGAAAATCTGCGTCAGCTACTAACCACTTCATCGCCCTGGGATTAAGAGTGGCAGACTCCAATCAACCAATGAGAGCTCCTCAACCTCTAAAACCAGACCATCAACTAGAAGAGTTTGACTCCGGTAATCCAGAATTAGATGATTGGTTGCGTAAGCTTGCCCTTAAAAATGAAGACAGCGGTGCATCACGGACGTATGTGGTGACGGTTGGACAAAACGTAGTTGCCTACTACTGTATTGCTAACGGCAATGTTTTAAATGCTACGGCTTCCGGTAAAGTCCGCCGGAATATGCCAGACCCGATTCCGGTAATGGTAATCGGCAGGCTGGCTGTAGACTTGAATTGGCAAGGACGAGGAATTGTCCGTGCTTTGGTGCGCGATGCTGTCTTACGCACTCTACAAGCGGCGGCAATTGCTGGCATCCGAGCTATCCTTGTTCATGCGATTTCCGAAGAGGCAAAGCAATTCTACTCGAATTGTGGGTTTACGCCTTCACCTGTCGCACCAATGACACTCATGATCACGATAAAGGATGCTAAGGCGGCTCTCGGTATTGAGTAGTCAACATAAAATTCGGATAGGGACGCAAGCATCAAATCGGAATTTATCGCCAGTCCCCCTGCACCGTAAATGCTGCCCAATAATAAGGAGACTGCCATTGCCCTGAGTTCCACATCTCCAGTTGTGCCGCTCTTAATGCCGATACCGGATTTTGCCCTTCGGTGAGCATCTTTTGGTAAAATTTAGTCATCACTTCAGACGTAGCGAGATCGTTAACACTCCACAAACTCATCACCACTCGCTTTGACCCTGCATACATAAAGCCTCTTGTCAAGCCCACTAATCCTTCCCCTTTCACTTCTTTCCCTAATCCGGTTTCGCAAGCACTCAGAACCACCAGTTCAGCAGGCAAGTTGAGGTTGAAGATATCGTGGAGGCGGAGAAAGCCATCTTGGGATTGGCCTTGTTGGTCGAATAAAGACAGGACAATTCCTGATAATTCAGGATTAACCGGGTCGAGTAAGCCGTGAGTGGCAAGGTGGATAATTTGGTATTGGGCTAAATTGGGGTCGGTGGCAGTAGTACGAGAGGCATTAAAGTCTAAGGCTTGCAGACGCTGCTTTTCTGGGACGAGGGCGAGGATTTTCTCGGCTTCGGTGCGAGTGAATTTCAAGCGGTCAAATACCCTGGCACTGTCCCCTAAGCCCAAGTTACGGGTGGCGCGAGTGAGTGCATAATTTGTTGGTGTATCAGGAGTTTGTTGGGGTGGAGTGCCAGCCACACGAGAGTCGTTGAGAGCGAAGATGGGGTCGGCAAGAACGGCCAGTTTTTTGGCAGCAGTGGGACGGTTTTGCAGTTGTCGGCGTTGAATGGCAACGGTTGAAGCGGAGGGGAGGGTGATGATTTCGTTTTGGACGATTAGAGGGGTGTGACCTAACCCCCCCAACCCCCCTTCCCTAGTAGGGAAGGGGGGAGTAAGACTCCCCTCTCCTTGCTCCGAAAGGGCTGGGGGAGAGGATGGGATTGGCAGTGCAGCAAAGGGAACATATTGCAATGCCCCATTTCCCACAATTAGTAAGCGTTTGTTGCCCAATTGATTGGCGACTGGGGCGAGAAGCATCTGACTCAGTGGGAGTCCGGTTTCCAGATTGGCGGCGCTATCTGGGGTGAGAGATTGGCGGAAGGTTTGAGCGGCAGCTTCTATTTCGCTGCGGGAGGGGAGTACGTAACTGGTGATGCTGGTTTTGCTGACTGCCCACAGGTAACTGCGCTCTGAGCCGAGGGAATATTCTAAAAGTAAGGTATCGTCGTCGA
>JAIUYC010000117.1 GCA_020216575.1 Coleofasciculus sp. S288
CGATCGCAATTGGTTAAAGACGGGAGTGAATGCTTTTGCAGATGGAGTGGTGGGAGTTTGGGGGCGAACCATTGTGCCTTTACCAGATACCCCCACGGATTACGAACTCAATGCGGCTAGATTGGGACTGGGTGAATTTGTAACGGCCAACTGTTTTTATCGACGAGATGCGATCGCATCCATTGGTGGCTTTGATGAACGTTTTACGCTGGCTTGGCGAGAGGACAGCGATCTCTTCTTCACGTTACTAAAACAGGGTGGCAAATTTGTGCATGTACCCGATGCGATCGTCGTCCATCCCATCCGAAAAGCACCTTGGGGTGTAAGCTTGAGTCAACAGCGCAAGGGAATGTTTAATGCACTGCTGTATAAAAAACATCCCGCTTTGTATCGCGAGAAGCTTCAACCAGTAACACCGTGGCACTACTACTGGATTGTTGGTGCTATTGCTGTAGGACTGTGGGGAGGATTAAGTGGACACTCGTATTTTGCCCTTGCTGCTATTGGCCTGTGGATCGTGTTGACTGGACGTTTCTGCTGGCAGCGACTATATCCAACATCTCATGCACCAACACATATCGCTGAGATGATTGTTACCTCTGTACTGATTCCGCCTCTTTCGATTTTCTGGCGTATTTTTGGTGCGGTAAAATTTCGCGTATTTTTCCTTTAAATATTTGGTCTATGGGTAAGCCTTACTTTGTAATTATAGCAGTCGCCAAGGCGACTCTTGACTCTCGCCAAATACTGAAACCTTGACCGTCAATCTTTTCCCTTTCCCCTTTTCTCTTCTGCCTTTTGCCTTTTTCTATAACCAGACTTCAAATAGCTATGCAACTCCCTACTTATCTCCAAATTGAGCCAGTCGGACAGTGCAATTTACGTTGCCAAATGTGTTCGATCCAATTTCGTAAAGATGGTCCTCCCTATGGACCACCAGCTTTTATGAAATTTGAGATATTTACTCGCATTATCGACCAGTTCGTCAGCCTGCAACATTTGCACCTTCAAGGATTGGGTGAACCGATGATGCATCCCCGCTTCTTTGATATGGTGACTTCCGCTGCTAACAAGGGCATCCAGGTTACGACTAACTCCAATCTGACACTTCTAAATAAGAAACATGCCGAACAGTGTGTAACAAGCGGTCTTGATTGTCTCCATATTTCAATTGATGGAGCGACAGCAGAAATTTACGATCGCATTCGCGTAGGAGCGCGATTCGAGCAGGTAGTACGCAATCTGAAACTGGTACTAGAAGCGCGACAACAATTAGAGAGCGCTCACCCAAAAATTCACTTAGTTATGGTTATAATGCGGCAGAACCTTCACGAACTTCCTGCTCTCGTGCGACTCGCACATCAGTGGTCAGTGGAGCAAATGTTTGTTCAGCACCTATGCCATGACTTCGGAGAATCTAGTCTGCCAGCTCACTACCAACCCATGCGGGAGTTTGTGCAAGCACAGACACTGCTAGAGGAAGACCAAGAGTGCGTTGAGCAATACTTTAGCAAGGCGCGAGAGCTAGCACAAACGTTAGGTGTAAACCTACGCTTACCCCGTACCAGACCTCGTCTTCACCCACCAGGCACACCGGGTTCACAGCGATGTGACTGGCCATGGAGAGGTGCATACATCAGCTATCAAGGTCAAGCCATGCCTTGCTGTATGGTTTCAACGCCCGATCGCATCAATTTTGGCAATATAGTTGAGCAGGGAGTCGAGGAAACTTGGAATGGCAAAGCTTATCAGTCATTCCGCGAACAGCTAAACTCAGATGAACCCCCAGAGGTTTGCCGTTCTTGCTCCATTTACTCGGGTACATTTTAATCAACGTTTCAACTGTTCTTATCCCAATTCATTGAGTTTTGAAATTATTACGAACCATCCAACCTTTATCGCCAAGAGATTCAGCTACAACTATCTCTATCTCTATCACCACTTTATGAAATTGCTATCATACCAAATCCGCATCAATAACCCCTTTTATCTTTTAATTTCCTCCCTGTTCTCTCCTGGAGTGAACTCTGTGCCTGGAGTGGTAGCCTGCGGCAAGCCGCTCCGCGTCTATGTTCAAAAAGGGGGCAATCGTAGCAGATTTGGTATCAGGGGTTAGTATCACCCAATAGCAGGAAGCTTTCTCCAACCTGCATGTCGCAATCTAGAAGATAAGAGGTCTAGAAGAGACAAAGACTCATGGCGAACCCAAAAGACTTAGAACAAACCAAAGATAGCCGTACTGCCACCATTAAACACATATGGGCTTATGGAACTGGAATGCTAGCCCTGTGCGTCATTTTCTCAGATCATCCCGCACCGCCTATTGTAGTCGCTTCAGGTGCAGCCGTTGCCACGGCTGTTGTTTGGAATTCTGATAAAAAATCCCAGAACGGTTTACAAACCAATCAGTTGCAACAGATAGAAGAACGCCTTGCCAACTTAGAAACAATTGCTGGCAGTGGTGACTTCGATTTGCAGGCAAAACTTAAACAGTTAGAATCTAGCCATACACGAGAGGCTAACTCCACATCACACAGGCTGTAAACGTTGGAACTTGTAGAAACTGATTTTCGCAAAGTGCGATCGCTTTTTTATTCCCTTGTTTGCGAGTTCCTTCAGAACTAAGCAGAACTTCCGCTCTCTCCCTTAACCACAGCAGCACCAATCAAATGTGCCAGACGTAATGCCTCCGGCACTTTCCCACAATCAGTTAGGCGTTGAAGTACCGAAAAGGTTACCTGAGGGCAAGCACCGCACACTTGAAAGAAGAAAGACGGATACGCATGGATAGTGCCAGCGCGTTGCAGCAATAGAAGACGCCGCTCTGGCTGTGGCAGACGATAAATCGCTTCACGTACAGCAGTCAGGTTAGGCATCCGCCGCATTACAGCCACACAGGGAAGCTTGAGTTGCTCTGAAAGTCTGGGTAAGTCCACCACATTAAAACCGCCGAAAGCAATCCCATCAAGGAGGACAATATGAAGTTGTGGCAGGAATTTTCGCCCTAACAGTAACCCCAAGATAGCATCGGTCGCATCCCAACCATCGGGTTCTATCTGTCCCCAAACCATCCCCTCAAAGCGAGTCCCCGCACACACGACACCTGCAATTGAAACACTCCCTCCAGCCTTGCGGATGAAGGGAGCATCATCAAAGCCAATGACGCGAATCATGCGATTAAGCCTGAGCAGGGATTCGAGATTCATCTAACCACTATTAACTTTATGAATCTGTAGGCGATTCAAAGCGAAACTGAATCACTGACTGAGCAATCTGAGTGGTTGCTTCAAGCAGTTTGGGGTCTACCACCGTATCCTCAGGTGTATGGTAGTTTGGGTCTTGCCCTCGGTAGAAGAAGAGGACGGGAACCCCAGCCGTTGCAAACGGTTTGTGGTCACTGCCTCCTGTGTCGCGAATCTTAGAAATTTTCGAGTCAGCCTTCTGAGCCAAGGCTGTGAGCGACTCGGTTCCACCCACAAAAAGCTGGTCGTTCACGCCAACCATATCGAAGTTTAGCATCGCCTGGAGATTAGACAGGAAGTGGGGTTTAGCTGTGTTGACAAACGCCTTCGACCCTTGTAAACCGTCCTCCTCACCGTCGAAGGCGACAAACCAAGCTTGATGAACCAAAGGTGTATCCGCAAGGTGACGAGCGAGTTCGAGGACAACCACCGTGCCAGAGGCATTGTCGTTTGCACCAGGAGATTTGGGGACTGAGTCATAGTGAGCGCCCAGGAGTAACTTTGGCTGTTTCACATCCGGGAGATGGGCAATGATATTTTGACCTGTAACAGTTTTTAGGTGAGTATTTACATTGAGACTCGCCTTAAGTGGTTCTGTGCTGGCTTCTTTTAGCAGTGGTTCCCCTTGTGCGCCCGATAGCCCAAGTACGGGAATGTTGACTTCACCATCTAACATGCCAAGTAACTCCTTGGGTTCAGTATTGACAATTACTAAACCCACAGCACCCACCGCAGCAGCGTTACGAACTTTCTCAGAGAAGGAGATTTCGCCACGGCGTACAATAGCGATCGCTCCTTTCACCTCAACAGCCATGAAGTCATCCAGGCGTCCGACACCAGGTACTGCGACTAGGAGCGCACTCAGTTGACCGCTTGGCGAACGGTCAAGCGCATGCCCCTTAATTGTCACACTCCCAACCGCCAGAGTTGAACCCAAATCCTCAAATTTTGGGTAAGTAAAAGTCCCAAGTTCAGTGACGTATCCAGCTTGACGGTATTCTCGAATCAAGTAGGTACGAGCTTGCTCGGACGCTGGGGTTCCAGGTACACGCGAGCCAAAAGCGACGAGAGCCTGTACATCAGCAGCAGCGCTGTTGGGAGCCAGAGTGCCGAGTGTGGGCATACAAACCAAGAGCAATCCCAGAACAGCCCACCACCAAAAGCGAGCAGTCAATAATCTCAATAGTGATAGCCTTTAAAAATTTCTTTCTAAGATTGGCATTAGGTCAATGGTAGCTTGACCGTAAAGGTTGTCCCCACTCCCACTTTACTTTCTAGTGCGATCTGGCCTTGATGCAAGTCTATGCATTTTTTTGCGATCGCAAGCCCCAATCCCGTTCCTGGAATTGTACCAACATTGCTGGCTCTGTAGAACGATTCAAACACACGCTCCTGCTCTGCTGAGGGAATTCCGATGCCCTCATCCTGGATGCGGAAAATCACTTGGCCTTCCTGACAAACTAGGTGAAAACGAACGATGGTTCCTTGAGAAGAAAACTTTTTTGCATTAGAGAGTAAATTTGTCAAGACTTGCCGCAGCAACTTCTCATCCGCGTTGGCTTGGGTAACGTTGCCCCGAACCAAAAAATCAATTCCAGGGGCATTGTTTTCCTGTCCCTCCTGCTTACTCTCTAAACTGAGTTGCAACTCCTCGACAATCTCACGGCATAACTTCTCCAAATCCAGTTGAGTTGGATTGCACTGGAGTTGTCCGGCTTCTACTTCGCCCATTAAAATCACATCGTTGAGCAGTTGAGTCATGTGCTGAACGGATTCATCAATTCGCTGGAAATGCTTCAGCCGTTTCTCATCTGACCAAGTCTTGCCGTAATGTCTGAGTAATTCGGCAGAACCCAGAATTGCAGTCAGTGGTGTGCGGAACTCATGAGAGATAGTGGTGATGATTAGGGATTTGAGTTCACCCAATTCTTTTTCCGTTTCCAAGGCACTACGAATGATTTCTTCCGTGCGTTTCCGCTCAATGACTTCAGTTTCCAACCGGACTTTCTCTTTTTCTAAAGCTTGTGTATAAATAGTTTCAGTGATGTCTCTCAGCATGCCGGAAATCCCAGTCACTGCATTGTCGAGTCCTAGAGTTGGATGGGCGTGAATTTCCATCCAGCGACACTGCTGAGCTTTTGTTACGTATCTAAGCTCATACCGACAAGATGCTTTTTGACCTCCGAGGAGCAATCGCCACAATTCCTGATGAAGTTTTTGATCGTCAGGATAGACATAATTCAAGAAATTCGTTCCCAAACTTTCTTCAACTGCGAATCCAGTGAGCATTGTCCAAGCGGGATTGAGGAATGTCCAGTTGCCAGCAACGTCAGTCTGGAAGATTACCTCTTTAACGTTTTCTACAACAGAGCGATACTTTTCCTCACTCTTGCGCAACGCCTTTTCAGCCCAACTCGCTTTAAGGATACGACGAACACGCTGACGGAGTACGGGAGGGTGGATGGGTTTAGTAACAAAATCAGTTGTACCCGCTTCAAAAGCCCAATCAACGGAGGCTTGGTCATTGAGTCCAGTGATCATCAAGACGGGAGTGCGTCCTCCCGTGAGGGACTGAAGTTTAGCGCAGCAGGTAAAGCCATCCATCACTGGCATCATTGCATCTAGCAGCACCATATCAGGCTTGTACACGGGGTAGGCAGCCAGACATTGCTCTCCATTCTCGACTTCTGCCACTTGGTAGCCCTCTTGCTCCATGAGTTGGCGCAGCATCATCCGCGTAAATTGGTCATCATCTGCGATCAGAATGAAGGGAACATTTTGATTGTCGGAGGTAGTCATACTTAAGCTCCCTGACCTTTTATTTGCAATGCTCTCTTTGACGGTTTCAGACTGAAATTCAATCGGTGACATACTTTCTAATAGAATTGTTGTAGTTTTAGAGTTCCCAATACTTTTCAGAGCCTCACAGAGTTGTTAAAGAGTAATCGCTTCTAGAGCAGCTTAGCTCCGGAGTGTAAGAGTTTTGCTATGTGATCGCTAGTTCTTCCTGCGTAATAGCTGTGCCAATCGAAAAGCAGGGATTAAGGTTTTTTCTATGGCGATCGTTACTACATCAGTGCTATTACATCCAATAACCTGTAAGATTTTTTATACTCTTGACTTGATTTTGAAAGAGTTGCTTTCGTATAAGTTATAGAAGTGACGTCACTACACTATTGCTCTTGTTACTATTCATGGTTTAACGCCTTAGTAGTAGATTTCTTGACTTTACAATAATCCCTATAGCTTTATAAACCGTAAAAATACGGTTTTTTAAATAATTTTTCCCCAATATCTTCAGTTAGGTTAGCACTCAAAAATTAGGAAACATTACCCCTATATTCCCAAAATTTAAAGTATACATTTGCGCAAACATAAACTCAACCATCAGACTTACGGGAAAACAACCTAGATCAGCTCGGCAGAAATTTTCTACCAGTGCCGAAAGTCGGGAGAGCAAGGGAAGATTTTGGCTCTCCCATACCCAGAGTAATAAGTAAAACTTATTGTATATGGCCAGCCTCAATCATTTGTGTCAGTCTATTCTGATTCTTGCGGGCGGCTTCCAGTTGTCATGGGTGTGGTCAAAAACAGTTGGTGAGTTAAGGTGCCAAAAATTTTCTTTCTCCCCGCGTCCCCGCGTCAGTCTCAACCAACTACTTATGACCACACCCAGTTGTGATGGCTCCTGATTAGCCAGCCAGCCGTGATCATTACTTCAAATTTCTCAGTATTAACGCGGTTTAAGTTTGAGCAAATTTCTGTCACTATTCAAGCAAAGCAGCTGTCTAGACACCGAAAGTTACAACTTTAGTAGTCAATGAAAGCACCTTTGCCTGACAACGAAGCCCAGAGGATTGAAGAACTCTTGGAGTACAAAATCCTCGATACCTCCGAAGAACAAGCCTTTGACGACCTCACACGCTTGGCTTCGTACATTTGTGGTACTCCAATTTCTTTAATTAGCTTGATAGATTCTCAGCGGCAATGGTTTAAGTCAAAGGTAGGTTTGAATACATCCGAAACGCCTCGTGACTCGGCGTTCTGCGCCCATGCCATCCTACAACCTGAAGTTTTTGTGGTTCCGGATGCCACAAAAGACGAACGATTCGCTACAAACCCTCTGGTGAATTCCGATCCCCATGTGCGGTTTTACGCCGGTGTTCCTCTGATTACCCCCCAGAAACAGGCACTAGGAACGCTTTGTGTTATTGACCGCGTACCCCGAACCCTCAGTCCGGAACAGTTGGATGCATTACAAATACTCAGTCGTCAAGTCATCAAGCAACTGGAACTTCGGCGCAATTTAGCGAGTCTGACGCTGGCTGACACTGAGCGCGAACGGGGACAAAAGGTACGCAGACGATTTTTTAAGCGGATTGCAGGCGGGTTTGGTTTAGCGTCAGCAATTCTCTTCTTCATGGGCTTTGTCTCGTACCAGAGTACAGTTAGACTGATTGAAACCAATGAGCGTGTGACTCAAACCGAGCAAAGGCTGAAGGGTTTTGAAGAATTACTTTCTCTTGTGACCTCTGCTGAAACTGGACAACGTGGGTACGTCCTCACGGGAGACGAGACTGATTTAGAACCCTATCGTGCAGCTATTACAACTTTTGAGCCAAAAATTCAGCATCTTAGGCAATTAAACACGGATAACCAGAGGCGTCAAAGGCAGCTTGATGCGCTTGAACTCCTGATTGAAGACAGACTTGCCTTACTCGATGAAGTAATCAACCTGCGGAAAAAAGGGGGATTTGAGTTAGCCTTGCGGGCGATCGAAATAGGTCAAGGCAAGACGTTCATGGATCAGATCCGCTCTCGCATCCGAGAGATGGAAAACGAAGAGAATGCGTTGTTGCAGCAGCAGGTAGCAGTGGCACAAGCCAATGCTCGTCATACGCTTGTTACGCTCGCAATAGGAATCTTCCTGGCGTTTGTCCTGCTATGTGGGGTCTACTACCTGATCTATCGTGAAATCAGGCAGCGCCAGTGGACAGAGGAAGCACTGAAGAAAGAGCGCAACTTTATTGATGCTGTCGTGGATACCTCGAGTGCCTTAGTCGTAGTT
>JAIUYC010000118.1 GCA_020216575.1 Coleofasciculus sp. S288
GTTCCCGATGCAAAAAAACTGGGTTTTCTGGACAAGATATCTACATGAGTTATTAAAATTATTTCCTAATAAATCAAGTATTAATATTAAGTAAAAGAGAAATAATTTCATAATACCCACAAGGGGTGTTAATAAAACTTAACTCATGACACTCAATTTTCGCTTTGCGGTGGTCAGCGACCTGCATGTCGGGTTACCTCATACCATCTGGGATCATCCCAGTCGGTTTCATCTTGTGGAAATTAGCATTCCAGCGCTAGAGCTAATCATGGAACACTTGAAGCAGCAGAAGCTCGACTTCCTTCTGCTTCCTGGTGACTTAACCCAGCACGGTGAACCAGACAATCACGCTTGGTTGCAAAAGTGGTTGAGCCAGCTTCCTTTTCCGGTTTATGTTGTACCGGGAAACCATGATGTACCGAGTTTGTTACCTGATGGAGGGTCTATTGGACTCAACGATTTTCCCTACTACTACCGTCAATTTGGCTATTCCAATCCGGAACAATTGTACTATACCTGTGAAGTGATGCCAGGAGTGCAGCTGATTGGGCTAAATTCCAATCAATTTGATGACTCTGGCCAACAGCTAGGGCATCTGGACGAACAGCAATTAGTGTGGCTGGAGCAGGTACTGAGCCAAAACAAAGGGAAGTTAGTGCTGGTGATGGTACACCACAACGTGGTAGAACACATGCCCGGTCAAGCGAACCATCCACTGGGACGCCGATATATGTTGGACAATGCTCCAGTGCTACGGAAAATTCTCAAGACGGCTGGGGTCAATTTAGTGTTTACGGGTCACTTGCACGTTCAAGATGTTGCTTACCAGGACGGCATCTACGATATCACGACGGGTTCAGTCGTAAGCTATCCTCACCCCTACCGCATCTTGCAGTTGCGCACAAATGAGCGAGGAAAAAGATGGTTGCAGATTGAGTCGTATCGGGTTGAGTCAGTACCGGGTTGGGAAAATCTGTCTCAGCGATCGCGAGAATGGGTGGGCGATCGCTCTTATCCCTTCACATTGAGACTCCTCACCGATCCACCGTTAAGTTTATCGACAGCAGAGGCCGAAAAACTCGCCCCCAGCCTGCGTTACTTCTGGGCGAACATTGCGGCAGGCGACGCTCTATTTCACTTTCCAGAGTTTTCCCCAGCTGCCCGTCGCTACTTCGAGGCATTCAGCGCCCTCACCAACGATGGTAAACCTGCCCTGATTGACAATCATACGACGTTGCTGTTGGGTTAAAGGTTACAGGTTTTTGAGGTTTGACTAGTAACTCTTTCCAACCTGACAACTAACGACTGACACCCGTTAAAAGCCCTCAAAACGATGTATTTTTTTGACGGCAAATCCCGAACACGGAGGTGTAAGCGTGCAGGAACGTACTGCCACTCACCGGTCCAATTTCTCCATTACAGAAAAACCCAACCAGTTGAGTTGTTTGCATGTAACGGCGGAACAGTTGAGAATCAAAACCGGGTTTCCCATACAGCCCTTCTCCTCGTCCTAGGCAGGAGAACATCAAGGCATTAGCGGCATCTGACGTGTCAGGTGCTTCTTGTTTATAACGCTGGAGAACGAGTTCTAAGTCTTCTGCTGAGGTATGGGCATCGCGGAGGTGGAACTGGATGCGCTGACCGGGGCGGACGCGATCGCCAATTGCGATCGCCCCTACTCTGGGATCAACTCCCAACATATTGCGGATGAGAAAGTCTCCGTGATGTAGCTGCTGCTTGAACTCATCTCGCGCCACACCAACAAACAACGAATGTTGTGCCAACTGTCGGTCTTCTTCACTGAGTTCTTGGAGCAAATCGCGCAGGATTTCCAGAGGCGGACGTGCCTTAGCCTCGCCAATTCCTTTGGCAGCGCTATCTGGCTCCGCCAATTCCAGCATGATGTTCCGCTCACCTTTGGTCACCTGATAAATCTGACCGATAGGACGGCATCCCTGTGCCACAATAGTTTCTAAAACAATATTGCCGCTCAATGCAACCCCGACTGTTCCGTCCCGGTAGAGAGAGGGGGCGCGGGGTTTCTTTTCATAGTGATAAAACAACCCGCTTTGAACACCCATCGTGCTAGCACTTGCCAGCCCTCCTACTTTAATTGACCCGGGATAGGCAAAATCTAACCCTTGAACTAGGTCACCAATTCCAGAGGAGAAGGGTTCAGCTAACAAAATAAACTGAGGGTACTCTTGAGGAGAAACACCAACTAAGTCCACCCAGGCATCTGGAGGACTGTCTAGGTCTGGTAATTCGTCAGGAGAGATATGAAAGGCATGGACATTAACATCAGGCAGGTGAGCTAGGCTGAGGCTGAGGGCGGGAGCTGCTTCCACTTCCTGCGCATCTCCCTCTACGTTCATCCCAATAATGCCACTTCCACCACAGCCGATAATCACCGGTACCGATAGACGTTCTTTGAGTAGGGGCATCAGACGGGGATATTCGCTTGCGAAGGCAGACGAGATGAACACCAAACCTAAGTTGGCTGGCACTGGTAACAACTGTTCGGCGCGGTTTACCACTTCCGCAACTGCCGCTTCCAAAGAGGGACGGGTTGATAAGGCATTAGCCCACTTAATCGGATTAGCCATTGGTTTTACACAAACGGGCAGGCAAGCCCACTAGTTTAAGCCGTGGGATGGATTGTTTTTTGACTTGAGCTTTATATAAATATTCTAAATTTAATACATCTACCATTTCCGTAATTGCTAGCGACAAAACAAAAAACAAAAATCTTAAAAAAAATGATAACGGGTTCTGTCACTCGCAAACTTTTAACATAAGTTAATATATAAAATGGAGTTAGTCGCACATAACACTCACCACGGGTGAGACAGGGTTGGCAAAATCTTAAAAAAAAAGTCAATCCTGGCTAGGAGCTGCTATTTTGCGATATCAAATAGCTAAGCAGCACTCCAGTGTGTGAGTAACAACGCGGTAGTACCTGATTGGAAATTTCCAAAACGGTCAGCACTAATATCAAATTTCTTGTACTTTAGGACAGTTATCAGCAAAGGAAGACAATGAGCAACATTGAAGAAAAAATTGAACAAGAACGCAGCCAAGCACGGGCTGTTTGTGATGCCCAAGGCGCCGCGTCTGGTGATTGTGCGGCAGCTTGGGATGCTGTAGAAGAACTGCAAGCCGAAGCAGCACACCAGCGGCAGAAAGACGGCAAGCAAAAAACTAACTTTGAGAAGTATTGTGACGCTAACCCCGACGCAGACGAGTGCCGGGTGTACGACGAATAACGTTCGTCCTGTTTGCGATCGCATACCCCCTTTTTGGATTCATCCATTAAGGGGTTTAGCAGCTGGAAGTCTCTTAAGGAGCTTCCAGCTGCTTGTTTGTTGAGAAACAACATTCACCGCCTCTGTTGGTTTCCTGCCCTCCCACTCATCCGCTCACCGTAGCGCAGTAGCCTTTCAATGGTAGCCAGACGGTTGTCCCACACTCGGACTTGATAGGGATACTGCTGTGCCTGCTGCTGCATCCATTTCGGAAATTGGGCGCGGAATGAGGAAACAGAAGCCTTAGCTGCTGCCAAATTCTGCACCGATGGCTCTGCCGCTAATTGATTAAGCGCACTCAAGACAGCATCGCCCTGTTTGCGCCACTCCGAAAGCGCTGGCTCTAGAATCAAGATTTGATGATTTGTCAGCATAAAACTCCATTCCTGTTGCAAAGCCTCGTAACGAGCTACTGCGGCTGGGAACGGTTGGCGGTAAGGAATCGGTTCCCCGGTTGCACCCAAACCTCTGCCTTGAGTGCGATTGAAGATGCTACGCAGATTAGCATTGAGATTTTCCACTGCAAATAGGGCAAAGCCTCCGGACGGTAAATCCCGCAGCAGCTGAATTTGGTCAACTGCAACCATGTCTGGCAAATTTAAGAGCCGAATTCCTGGCAAAATCAAGGCTGAATTGAGCGACTCTTGCGTCAGCAATGGCTGAGCTAGACTCTGCAAGCCGTTGGCATCCAAGGCATAGGTCATCGGTACCATCAGGTCGAGTTCACCTCGCATTGCCCAATCTTCCCAGTTTTGTTGCAGCCGTTGCAGGCGTTCGGGACGTGGTAGGGCGAAGACAGCGGCAGAGAGAATTAGATTGGGGCGTTGAGTTCGCAGACGTTGAGAGGCAGTCGCCACAAAGCTGTCAATTTGCCGGATGCGAAAATCCGTCCATTGTTGCCATAAGGTTTGATTGCGTGGAGAAATTTGGATAGGGTCAACTCCTGTCAGTTCCTTAAACTGCTCCCGCGCTGTTCGACTATAGCCATTAATTTGATTAGCACTGGGGTCTTGAAACGGGTAGCGGATGTAGTCTAATTGAATGCCATCCACCTGATAGCGGGTTGCTATCTCATCGAGCAGTGCCAGCAGATAACTCCGCACCTCTGGATTGGCGGGGTCAAAGAATGCTTTTTTAGTATTTGGATCGAACAAACGTCCCTGCTTATCACGCATCGCCCAATCTGGATGAGCGGATAACACAGGCCCGGGGTAGTCGGTGGGTTGATTCAGCACGGCGTTGTGTCGCCGATTTGCCGCCGCAAACATCCAAACCCAAGCGTGCAACTCCATTCCCCGTTCGTGAGCTAACTTCACCGCCGCAGCTAGAGGGTCCCAACCCCGAACTAGAGGGTTTTGCTCTGGCGCAACGCGGCTAGGGTAAATCGGGTAACTGGCGTTGACCGTTTCAAAAAAGACGGTGTTGAAGCCTGCTGCTGCCAATTGGTCAAAAATCTTGGCTAAATCCTGCTCCGATCGCGCCCTAACAATCGTACCCCGGTCTAACCAAATGGCTCGAATCTCTGGCTGTGCCAGCTTGCTATTGGTTGGGTAGTTGTCCCATAGCATGCGCCGTGCTTGCAACCACTGCTCTCTTGCCCTGTTATAGTCTCTTTGCTCGGCAGCCTCCCGGAAGTTTTGCAGTCCCTTCTTCGCTGTCGCCAAAGCCCTACTTGCCGAAGCGGTTGTGGACACAGAGATAAATTGCTCCCCCTGCTTCTCTTCTTCCCTTGCTCCCCCTACTCGACCACTCGTGGCGTTAGCAGCTAGTAAGGCACTTTCAAACCGACCGATGAGATTTTCTAACTCCTGACCCATCAGGGCAACCTGTGCGACGGTGAGTGGTCCTCTGGTGTTGAAAGGTAATGGAGAGGGGGACACCACATCGCCCGGGTCTGTTGGAGCGATACCACCCAAGGGGGAGCGCAACCCTTCTCCGGAAGCTTGGGATGGGACACAAGATTGTTCTGGTTTGTCTGCCGTCGGTGTTCCAGGAGTGGGGGTTATATCATAGCGACTGAGCGCCGCTCGCAACCAAGCACTGTCCACCTCAACTGGGGCCGATGCATCCACACCCCAACGCCAGCCGAAAAAGGTAGTTTGTTGGGTTGTGACAATCGCAGGTGGGTTCTCATCCTGACTCCAGACGGCAGCCGTCGTCGAGTTTAACCCTGTAGGAATTACAACACCGCCTCGAACTGTGCCTCCTAGTCCAGCTTGCTGCGTCCAAGTTGGGTCGAGAGTGGACAACGGTTCCAAGGTGGCAGGTTTGGTCATGGCAAAACCCCAGTAGGCACCCAAGAGCGATCGCAAACGGTTACGAACGTCGGTTTGGGAAAGCGTACCCGTTGGGCCACTGACAATCACTCGACCGCCTTGGCGCATCCAGTCTTGCAGGGCTGCTGCCTGGGCGGGTTTGACTAGCTCAACGTTAGGCAAAAATAGCAATTGAGTGTTTCCCAAGTCTGAGGCGCGATTGACTTGAGCAAAATCAACCACGCAGTAGTCAACACCACTGGACTGCAAGCGAGTTCTAATTCCTGACCAATGCCCCTCATTGTCCAGACTTCTCACCACTGCCAATCGTGCTGTTTGAGCAGAGGCGGCTGGTAGTAGTACAGAGGAACTAATCGAGGTTGCGATCGCCGCACCAACGACCATCTTCCAAACCTGAAGCCTCGACTGACAGGGGCTAGAAGAAGTCAATCGATTTTGGATTTTAGATTGGCGATTTTGGATTGATCCCGACACCGAGGGTACAGGACTTGGAGATTTTAAATTAACGTTAGCCGTGGGCGGACGCAGGGTAGCAAGTATTTTAGATTTATTTCGACCCTCTGAGTCGAGGCATGAACCGAAACGTTCTTTTAATCCAAAATCCAAAATCCAAAATCCAAAATTGGTAGACAAGCAACGTTGCCGATTAGCACGGGAATGACTCCTCACCACAAACTGCTCCTTCATCCGCAAACAACTCCTCAGCACCTTATGGCAAGTTAGCAGCTTGCCAAGAGGAAATCTTCAAAATTATCAATTTAAACCTTCCAACCTTAGACAGGTGAAAGCTAGCCAATTCTAATCGACTATCTCATTGACTGGGAAGCGGTCTAGTAATTGAATAGCCCGAATCGCATTGACTTTGAGAGACTCTGGGATGCCAGGTACGTGGGGAACTTGCGATAAGATATCCACCGTCCGCCGCAAAATCCGGACAATGTCCCCTTCATCCAAACTGGTGTTGTCGCATAGCTCCGTCCACTCAACGCCTAACGCCCACTGCTCCACCAGACCGATTAACTCATACTCCAACCAAACCGGCAATGCGACTTGATATCGGCGTTGCAACTGAAATAGCTGACGCCGCACCCCTCTCAGCCGCGCCAACGCATCAATCACTGGCTCGGGGGGTGGGTAGTTGGTTCCGCTATCGGGACGGGGGGTTTCGGAAACCAAGGCGCACATTGCCGCTGCCAGATGCTGAGGATCTAAGCTATCAAATTCTCCAGACATTAGCGCTAACCCCAGCCACAATTCGTTATCGCCCCGAATTGCTGCAGCTGCTTGTCCCAGAGGCGTGGGCTTCACATCCTCCAGGCAACCAAATGCCCTTAAAATTTCAATTAGGTTGAGGAACTCCTGCCAATGGTGTGCCTGGTTTTCTCGATATTCGGCTTGACGCTCGTTGATTTCTTCTTGCAGGGCTAATCGACGATTGTGGCGTTTGATCAGGTTGGACGGATTGCCCCACTGGTTTACCCGATGAGCATCCAGTTGGGCTTTCACCGTGTCCACAATTTGCTGTTGTGCCAAGACTTCTGGGGCGAAGGAGGCTAGCGCGTCTGGCTTCGCGAACGCATCTGGATCAATAACAGGCTCGGACGAGGCGATGCTCCTGCGAATTTCCTGGACGAGCGATTCTGTCTGTTCATTACCCCGCCTGACTTGACCGGGCTTAGGAACTAGCTCAACCGGGGGCTGAATTAGGGCAGACGATGAGGCGGTAAGAGTTTGTCCATTCTCCCGTCGTCCCCAGTCTTGAGTCCCGACAAAGGTGTGCAAGCCGACAACGTCAGCGGTTGTTGCTACATACCATCGGTTATCAGCGCCCAAGCAAACCAGATAAGGCGATTGACCGCTTCCCTTTTCCTTCGCCACTAACATAGCTGGAACCGGATGAGAGACCTTCACATGCTTGCCCTTGAGGTAGAGGAGAGCGCCCTCTGTAATCAATTGCATCGATTGGGCAATTTCCGCCGTTCGCACCGCTTCGGCTTGCCTTTGCAGCGTTTTTAGGAGACGACGCTCTTCTCTGAGGCGTTCGCTGAGTTTTTCATAGTTCTCCAGCGCTTTTACGTCTATAGGGGCAAGTTGAATATCGAGTTTCGCCAGTTCTGTGGTCAGTTCGGTAATTGCCTGCTGCTGGGGTTTCAGGTACAGTGTTGCCAAGTATTGGGCAAAGCTGCGTTCCACCAAATTCTTGGCTTCTGCGATTGAGTGGGTTTGCAGCAAATTCAGCACCATGCCATAGGTGGGTGTGAACTGGCTGACTAGAGGATCGGGACCCGTGGTTGCCAGGTAAGCCGCTTCTTTTGCACCTTCAAAGGGCGTCTGCAACGTCACGACGTAGCCCATCGCATCCATCCCTCGCCGTCCGGCACGCCCCGCCATTTGTAAAAATTCAGACGCGGTTAGCAGTCGATGTCCCCGGTCGGTACGCTTAGAAAGGGTTGAGATGACGGTGGTGCGAGCTGGCATATTAATCCCTGCTGCCAGCGTCTCGGTGGCAAACACCACTTTAATCAGACCCATCTGGAATAGTTCTTCCACCAACCCCTTCCAGGCGGGTAAAATTCCGGCATGGTGAGCGGCGATGCCTCGGTAGAGCGGTTCAACTTGTCCGGCACGACCGGCATCGGGATTGCGGCTGAGAAATTCATCGATTCGAGTTTTCAGTTCATCCGCTTCTTGTTCGGTGACTA
>JAIUYC010000119.1 GCA_020216575.1 Coleofasciculus sp. S288
CCGCCGTCCTGCTCACCTTGCTGGCAGCTCTTACTCTTGTACTTCAAGAAATTCTAGAGCGTAAAACTCGTATCAAAGATGTTGCTGACGTAGGAGAACTTCCATGACAACTCATAGCAGCAAAAACTGGCAGGGACACCCCCTGGAGCCGATTGAATTAACTAACGATACCGACATTCTAGGACCCAATCGACCTACTCGCACCCGCGTCCGAGTGCGAATTCCCAAGCACTACAATGACGAACCCGTCATTTCGAGGCTAGTTTCTCACTATGGCGTTACAGTCAATATCGCTGCGGCTCTTTTGGGAGCAAATGCGCGAGAGGATGGCTGGTTTGACTTAGAACTGCGAGGCACAACGCCGCAAATTCAGAGTGCTTTGATGTACATGAATGAAATGGATTTGGAGATGTGGGGCGACTCAAATACTGAAGAAGATGGTTGGTAATGCAGATAGCATTCCTTCCCATCTACAAGATTGCTTCTATCAAAGGGGTGTGGTCATAAGTCATTGGTTGAGACTGACACGAAGACGTGGGGACGCGGAAAAATTGAGTGTACATCACCAACTGGTTTTGACCAACCCCTATCAAATTCAGATGAATCCCCGTAGAATAGTACTTTTGTACTGTTTACGGGTATGACGAGTTTTTTGGAGCGTTATCGGCGGGGCGAGTGCCAACAGGTGTGGGATGAGTTGGTTGCATTGGGTGAAGGCGTGCGAGAAGAACCCCTCTACACAGATGCATTCTCTGTAGCACGCGAGACGATGCAGCGCACCAGGCACAATATTGAAATGTTCATTCCCCGTTTGGAGAGTCTTGGTTACAGGTTTGGATACAGTTGGCTGGAGGATTTGGACACTGACTGGGTACAGAAGCAACCCCCTCTACTCGGACAACCGGCTGGAGATGCGATCGCATGTGACAGTTGCGTAAGTCCTGTAGAAATTCCTTGCTTGGCAGCGGATGCCAAATTGTGTTGGGAAGGGGACTGCATCAACGAGACTTTTGTTAGTTCCTTACGTACAGGCTTTCAAAAAGGAGGCTTTTATGCAAACGCGCCCTTCTCAGAAAGTCAGTTGACCTTTTTAACAAAAGGGTTACTACAAATCTAAGGAGCTGAAGTAACAAGTGACTAAAATGCAAGAAAGATAAGATAGGCTGGCATAGTGAAGCAGTTGAAGACATGGATTTAGGCAAGCCCTTAGGCTCAGTCATTCAAGGCTCTCTTTCCCTCGGACTCGAAGTGCGATTGCATCCCGATGTCTCGGTGGAAGATATGCGAGTCGGCAAGTTTTTGGTCGTCCAGGGAATGCGATCGCGTTTTTTCTGCATGCTCACCGATGTTACCTTAGGAACATCTAGCCAACGCATTCTTGCCAATCCCCCCAGTCCTGAAGACGACTTTTTACGAGACGTTTTGGCGGGTAGTGGCACGTTTGGGACGGTTAACCTCTCCCCGATGCTGATGTTTACGCCCCAAGAACACAGCAGACAGCCCAGAGAAGTTATTCTTGATGGAAATACGTCACTAGCCTCCTTTCAAGCGCAAAGCAGTGAGAGCATGGAATTGCTCCCGGTGAAGACCATTCCCAGCCACTTCTCTCAGGTATACGATGCGAGCGATCGCGATTTTAGGGCAGTTTTTGGTTGGGAAGATGACCCCACTCGGCGCAATTTTGCGATCGGTCAACCCCTTGACATGGAAGTTCCGATATGTATTGACCTAGACCGCTTTGTGGAACGCAGCAACGGTGTCTTTGGCAAATCCGGCACCGGTAAATCCTTCCTCACTCGGCTGTTGCTATCGGGGATTATCCGCAAGCAAGCCGCCGTTAACCTGATTTTTGACATGCACTCCGAATATGGCTGGGAAGCCGTCTCGGAGGGCAAGCAATTTAGCACGGTGAAAGGGTTGCGGCAGCTATTTCCAGGACAAGTACAGATTTACACCCTCGACCCCGAATCCACCAAACGCCGAGGTGTGCGGGACACTCAAGAACTTTATCTCAGCTACGACCAGATTGAAGTTGAGGATATCATGCTGGTGCGTCAAGAGTTAAATCTTTCTGAAGCGAGTCTGGAGAATGCAATTATTCTGCGTAACGAGTTTGGCAAAACCTGGATTACGCAATTGCTCAATATGACCAATGAGGACATCCAGATGTTCTGCGATGAGAAGCGAGGCAATAAAGCGTCAATCATGGCGTTGCAGCGCAAATTGTTGCGTCTGGATGAGTTGAAGTACATGCGTAACACCTGCCCCCATAATTATGTGGGTCAGATTTTGCAATCCCTAGATGCAGGCAAGCATGTGGTAATCGAGTTCGGTTCTCAGTCCAACATGCTGTCCTATATGTTGGCCACCAATGTAATCAGCCGCCGCATCCACGGCAGCTATGTGCAGAAGGCGGAGAGGTTTTTACAGACGAAAAATCCTAGCGATCGCCCCCGTCAACTGGTGATCACCATCGAAGAAGCGCACAGATTTCTCGATACCGCCACAGTTCGTCAGACTATCTTTGGGATCATCGCCCGTGAGATGCGGAAATACTTCGTCACTCTATTAGTCGTCGATCAGCGTCCATCTGGAATTGATAACGAGGTGATGTCCCAGATTGGCACTCGGATTACAGCATTGCTGAATGACGATAAGGATATTGATGCAATTTTTACTGGGGTTTCTGGGGGACAAAGTTTGCGATCGGTGTTAGCCAAACTTGATTCTAAACAACAAGCCTTAATTCTCGGTCACGCCGTCCCTATGCCAGTCGTGGTGAAGACTCGTCCCTACGACGAAAGTTTTTATCGAGAGATTGGCGATACGTCCTGGGATGAAATGTCCGATGAAGAGGTATTTGCTGCGGCTGAAGCGGCTAAAGCGGATTTAGGATTTTAATCAGGATCGGAGTTACACTTGTCAGAGTTGATGAGGGCAAATCCGTATTTATTTGAACTCTTACATTCTATGACTTTCGTCAAATAGACTAGCGGATTAGCGCGATTTCCCTTTTCAAAACTAATTTTTCCTGCACCCGTAACGCCGTTAGCCTTGAAAGGTTCTTGTCCATTATGATTATCGCGGGCTAGAGCTTTTTGTACGCCCTGACGATTTTTTGAAGCTGCTTGTTTTAGAGCTGTTTCTATGGCTTTCATAGCATCATGAGCTTGGGCGGTGCGCCAACTCACTTCCCCTCCCCAAAGCTGAGTCCCCTGTTCGCAGAATCGGCGACTGTTTGTACTTATCTTACAGTGCCAGGAGGCAGCAACAACTAAGTCCTTGCCAGCCTCATCTTCCGGAGTAACTCGAGTAAGTGTTGGTTCGTTATTGTAAAGGCTATCTCCACCCAGGATAATCAAGTTTTGACGATTGCGATCTATACGGGTTGCTCGAATCACATCAATCGCTTGCGAACGACTTTCTCCATCCGGCAGCAAGACAAGCGCTACCGTTTCTTTCTCTGCTTCCTTACTAACCTTGTCCACGGCTTTCTGAACGTCAAAGGAATTACTGCTACCAGGTTTGAATTGATACAACTCATCCTCTGGATATAAAACCTCTCCTCTTTGCCCTAACTTTGTATCATCCGCACACTTGCTTATATAGTTTCTACTAAAGGTTTCACTAAACTCCTTTCTGAGAGATTCGCTGTAACTAGACTCTTTACCAGGGCGGTAAAAAATAGCTGCTTTAGCAATGCCTTTCATTGCGAGGTAGTTAGCTAAGACTTCGGATGTAAATCGATTGCTAGGTACTGTGCGAAAAATAAATTTACCCGTTTGAATATCTTCTGATGTGCTAGTCGGAGAAATTAAGACTAACTCATCTTGATAAATGGAGGATACTGCCTTAGTGACACCGCTAGAAAAATGCCCGATCGCAGCTAAAACATATCTTTTTAATTCATTGACCAAGATTTTTGCAACCTTTTTAGCTTGTTCGCTGTCGTCAGCATCATCGCCGATCAAAACTCGCAGCCCTTTGCCGTTAATCCCGTTGAGCTTTTTATCTTTATCGTATTTCTCTCCCCAATTATTCGATTCAGCCCAATTCACTTCTTCTTGAACTTGAGCAACCCCTCGAATAATCTCCAAAGCAGATTGCCGAACGCTTTCATTCCTAGCTGTTACAGGAACAACAACAACAACTGTGTAAGCCTCTATCCCTTGAGCAGCTAGTTGAGCATTATTAAGATAGATTAATGTTTCCGGATCAGCCTTATAGTTACTCTTATTTTTATTATGTCGTGATTCTAAAAAATAATTAACGGCTTCTTCATAAGCGCTTGTCTTATTTTCATGAAGTCCTGTTTTAAAGGCGTCAACTCCAAGTTGCTTTGAAGCATCTTTTTCTCCTAAATTTTTTTCACCACAACTGATGTGTTCTATGGAGATTAAGTCCGTTGGGCAGCCTTTGAGAGTTTGAGGAAAAAACTCTCGCCAGAAAAATATAGCAAAAATGATTACAGCCACAGAAGCGACCAGTACACCAAGACGTCCCCATCTCGATCTTGGTAAAGGAAAGAATCTTATTATCCTACTAATACTACTAGGAAACAGTCGGGGAAAGTGCCTTTCTAAATAATCAAGCACTGCAAAAAGGCTGCTCAAAAAGCCAACGATAGCAACTATTGTTCTTAAAAAAGCATCCATGGTAGAGTGAGAGTTTAAATAATTTTTTTAAAACCAGTTTTGCTTCTGATTGGACAACACCCTGGAGGTGGATATTAAATAATACGCAGGAATTACTCCCATTTCCGAAAGGAAAATGCAAGATTGGAGATGCTTCTGGGTATGAAATGTCAGATGGAGAAGTGTTCGCTGCTCCTGAAGCCGATAAAGTAGGTTTAGGAACAATCGCCTTAGCTTAGCGGGATTCTTTGTTACTTGAGCATTATTTCAAAATCTTCTGCTCCTTCATCGCGTTACATTTTGTCACAAATTTCCAGCTAAACTGAGTCCGTTCTGAGGTAAGTTTCTGTTTTGTAATGTAATGTGGTTGTCGGGCGCTCTCAGGCGGGGCGCTCTTTTTTAGCTGATACACCTAACGAGAACGAGGATTATGACAATGGATTCCCAACTGCTCTCAACGCTGCCCCCGCACAATTCCAATGGACTAGCCGTACTTGTGCTGTTTGCGCTATACTTAAGAATTCAAGACAATACCAGACATCACGACCTGATTCGGTACGGTTATCTCCCTGTGGGGTGTCTATCTGTTCCAGGTTCACTGCGTCATTATTGTATATAGAAGGAAGTGAGGCTAGTCACCGAACCTGTCCTGTCGGTGCTATTAGGAGAATGAATAAATGTGGGGACACCCTAATCAAACCAGAGAAATGTGTTGAACCTTTTCCCCTTTACCGACGTCTAAATGTGTACTAATATAGGGTAAGGCAAACTCATACTGACTTCACGTTATACCGATTTTTTACAGTCATGAGCAGCTAAGCTGGGGAACACCACAGAAGAAAATAAATTTTCCCAGGATTCAGCTTCAACTCATATTGATGGTTGTAGCGCCTGCCCTATCCAAAAGAGGCAGGTGGTCTATGCATCTTTTGTAGGATGTACTTTACTTATCCGCCTACATATCCTCAGGGTAATGGAATTGCTGCTGAGGTCACCGTCCGCGACAGATTTATTGCTTGTTTGTTTACGGAGTAACTACTCACCGATGCCCACAACGAAGACAAAAGACAAGACAACTCAGCCCACTTTCTCGGCAGATATGGTTCGCACCTACCTGCATGAGATTGGTCGCGTGCCACTGCTGACCCATGAGCAAGAGATTGTCTACGGTAAGCAGGTGCAGCAGCTGATGGTGCTGCTGGAGGCAAAAGAAGCTCTAGCTAAGAAGTTAGGGTACGAACCAACCGATCAAGAGTGGGCAAATCAAGTTAATCAGGATGAAGCATCCCTGAAAAAGATCATAGCTCAGGGAACTCGGGCAAAGCGCAAAATGATTGAAGCGAACTTGCGCCTTGTTGTTGCCATCGCCAAAAAGTACCAAAAGCGCAATATGGAATTTTTGGACTTGATTCAGGAAGGCACTTTGGGCTTAGAACGGGGTGTTGAGAAGTTCGATCCCACCAAAGGGTATAAGTTCTCGACCTATGCCTACTGGTGGATTCGTCAGGCAATCACCCGTGCCATTGCTCAGCAAGCCCGCGCAATTCGTTTGCCCATCCACATCACTGAAAAGCTCAACAAAATCAAGAAAGTCCAACGAGAACTCGCCCAAACATTGGGGCGCAGCGCCACCCCAGCTGAGATTGGGAAGGAATTGGACTTAGAACCTGCTCAGATTCGCGAGTATTTAAGCATGGCTCGTCAACCCATTTCTCTCGACGTTCGGGTTGGAGACAACCAAGACACTGAGCTGTCCGAACTCCTAGAGGATGAGGGTCCAACCCCCGTCAATTACACCACTCAGGAGGCACTGCGGCAAGACTTGGAGAACCTGATGGCAGAACTTACTCCTCAGCAGCGTGAAGTGCTGTCACTGCGCTTTGGCTTAGAAGACGGCAACGAGCTGTCTCTGGCAAAAGTAGGGCAGCGACTCAACCTCAGCCGTGAGCGGGTGCGCCAATTGGAACACCAAGCATTAGCTCAATTGCGGCGTCGCCATACGAACGTCAAGGAGTACATCGCTAGCTAACCCATCGCTTGATGGAGTTGGGAGGGGCGATTCATAAATTGCCCCTGTTTTTTGCTGATTGGCGAAGCAACCCGTACAACTTTGTAGCAATGTACCTCAAGTAGTAACCATAAAGCATGAAGAGGGAGGGAACCCGTAGTGGTTATCCTCCCTTTTTTATATAGCAACCGCCAAGGCGGTTAGGACATACATAAACAGGACTTACGCAACTGTCACACGCGATCGCCAATCCGAATTAGGCAAGGGTCATCGTCAGTGCCGGACGCTTGAGTTGTTGAATCAGGTAATTTGAGAGTAATCCATGCTTAAGCTGATAAACAGTTTGACCTGTAGAGTAAGCCAATTGTTTGAGCCGCGACCAGACCAACATGGCACAATTAATATGATTTCTTTGGATACGCGCTTTCCGGCACTGGCAAGATTCCACGCCCGTTAATTGCTTTAATTCTCGGTGAAACTCCTCAATTTTCCAACGGATATCACACACCTGTTGTACGGCATCAGTCGAATCTTGAGTCAAGTCATTAGTGGCTATATATTCCGTTCTGTTGGTGGAAACAGCTACCCGGAAAAGTTTCACCTTTTTGGCTTGAGGAAAAGCTTTTATTTTAATAATTTTACCTTGTTTAAGTTCAATTCTACTCCAATTGAGCGAGTCAATCGGTTTATACTTTTCTCGACCACCCGTATCATCAACTAAGCGGTTTTTCTTTAAAGGACAATAGTAATACTTGCCCAGTTTGTCAATATATTGCATCAAGTCCTTGGTGGCATACCAGCTATCCATCAACACTGTGCGAAAGGGCAACTGCTTCTGATAGATTAGACCTTTCAGCATATCTGTGACATGGTCAAGTTTACTTTTTCCATCTCCCTCTGGAGCGTAAATGCGGTAATCAATTACCCAAAACTGACCTGTTTCCGGGTTGACATAAACGCAGCTAACCACACCAATGCCCTGGATGACACAGTGTTCATTGCCACTATACTGCCGCCGAGTTAATTCAATGTCTTCGGAATATCTTTTGTCTAAAACTGTGTCGTCAAAAATTACATAAGCATTTTCTTGGGCTTGGAGCAGAGGTTTGACATTAGTTTAGCTCTGCGGAGTTCCGCGCTTATTGTTTTTGCCGCTGGTCGATCTTTCTCATTGTCTAATCACAAAGCGATCGCTGCTGTCACAGGTCAATCACCAGACGACTCGTAACCCGACTTATGCTGCCATTACCCAGCTACAGCAACTCTACCACCACTCCCTTTGCGCTTCTGTGTCCCGGCTACACGCTCGCTTGCCCACCTACCCCTTGCCTATTTCTGGTTAGCGATCGCGTGTGACAGTTGCGTAAGTCCTGATAAATTTAGTAGAGACGTTCCACCGGAACGTCTTTACCAAAGTTTGTTTGTCCTAAGCGATGTGTCCGCTGCTATACAACACGGAGTTGGTATAGCAAAAGGCAGAAGGCAGTCCCGATGAAAAAAATTCACAGCCATGAATGAAAGTGGTATTTCCCATTCCCGACTCCCGACTCCTCACTTTCAAGTCAGA
>JAIUYC010000120.1 GCA_020216575.1 Coleofasciculus sp. S288
CTTTATCTCCCAAGTGACGCCGGGAACTTGCTTGGCTTTCCGGTACTCTATCCGGTGCGCGATCGCCTCAATAAATTCCTTCCAGCTTTGAGCTATTGCTTTTGTGCGGAATCCAAAGTAGGCTGTCAGGATTTGTCCATCTGCCGTCTTCCTGATATGTGCCACATTTGGATTATCGGGGTGGATGACCAGTTCGACGAAAGGTGCTGGCTTGTCTTCCAGCAAGCTGCACAGTTCGTAGCACTGACCCTTCAGGCTGGATTCTGGGCAGTCTTCCAGTAGGCAGCAGATGGGTGAGGCGAACTCCCAACTTGAACCATCTGGCGTAGAGTTTGCCCAATACAGTCCAGTGTCCAGTGGACAGACTTTACCAACTAAAAGAGCGTTGTTTTCTAGGGTATGTTCACCCTCTGGACAAACCGGATCGTCCTTCTCAGGCTCATCCGAACTCAGCAAGTAATCGCCTGTAATGCCATTGAAGGCAAGTAAATCCGGTTCCCCATCGTCATCGTCGCTTGGTGGCTTGGGTGAGTCGGGCAGGTTCCCGCCGCTGTCGTTCCCATCATCCGAGAACAAACCCACAACGGCTGATTTTAAGGACGCGATCGCGTTGGGTGAAGCGTCCCTGCACTTCTCCAGCAAACTCTTTAGTGCTGTTAGGCTGGCATCCGCTTGTTCCTGGACTGCCAGTAACTCTGCTGCAAGGGCTTCCCGTTTTGCTGCCAGCTCTCGATAGTGCTGGGCTAGGCTTTGGTGTTCTTCGATTTGAGCTTGAAACAGTATCATGGTGGTCAGTTCATTATTGGTGAACGTTAGGGCGATCGCGGTGTTTCTCGGACAGGCGCGACGCCCTTTTTGCTTGTCTAGTTAATAGTCTAGTCTATTTCTAGTTGATAGTCTAGTAAACACACTAGACTTGGCCTAGGGCTTTCCTTACTAGTGATATGCTAGACATAGCACTAGTAAGAAAAACATTATGAGCAAGGAACGATTGCAGCTAAACCTGAGGCTGGATGGGCATAAGGAACTGTATGAGGCAGTGAAGGAAGCGGCAGCGACGCGGGATACCAGCGTTAACCAGTTCGTGTTAAATGCTCTAAGGGCAGCGTTGGGGTGGACAGTTGAAGAATCACCCTCTCCCCAGAAGGTAGAGGCATTAGAGTCGCGTCTAGTATCACTAGAAGAACGTCTAGCGGTAGTGGTCAATCTAGAAGAACGTCTAGCGGCGTTGGAGGAACAGCGGGGAAAGTTGCAGAAGTCGGCTTGAGTGATGAGGTAGAGCGGCTTAGACAAGAACTAGACACTACCACGGAAAGCACTAGACAATCCCTAGAGCAGCCTAACCTGGAAGCATTGCGCGATCGTGTTCTCTCTAGCCTCAAATTGGGCAAGCAGTCGCCTGGATATAAGACAACAAAGAAGGCTTTAGAGAAATTTATCGAAGAACTCTCATCCTAAAAAGCAGAATTGGCTGAACTGGCACACTGAAAAGCCCCTGGAAGCAACACCAGGGGCTTTGTCTTGGGTGGGATGCGATCAGTTTGACAAAAGCACACTATCGCCTAATCATCCGCTTCACTTTCTGCACCACTGCCACGAGAAACAGCAGCGAACCTAACCCAACCATCAGGGGCATGATGATGACTGCCAGTAATCGAAACACCCAAGGCAGAATTAATCCCATCAAAATCATGCAGGGTGCCAGATAAATCAAATCAGGGTCATTTGCTGCACGTTGCCAGTACGCACGAAGAAAGAATTTTGTCCAATGCTCGTTGATAGTTTTCACTGTCTGTAAGCTCCCAATAAATGCCTATACGTTCGCCTTAACTAAAAAAGTGGCTTGTGATAACAATTAAGGCTGTAGGGTTGTAGGGTAAATCTGTAGGATTGGCTGTTGTATAGGGGAGGCGTTGGCTGTAGTGCTTGTATTTTCGTTCACTACAGCCAGGTAGAGGGCTAGTAGGCTCTGAACACTACAGACGAGTGAGACTTGCCCTCTTCATCAATTTCGCCGTATCCGCTATCGGCGAGTAATCCTAAATACTGGTGAATTTGTTCGCTACCTTTACCCTTCAAAACTGCGAACGAATTCTGCTGTATTGTCCGAACACTCACCCAGTCTTTCTGCTCTTTTGTGAATAGCCAGATAGTCTTCAATGGTTCTCCTAAGCTGTCGGATAACTTGAGTTCTGTGGTGGGTTCAGGGGATGCGATTGCCTCCGGCACCGCGCCTTGCGCGATCGCTTCCTGTTTCGGCGTCTGTTCGGTAATCGTTTGAGGTGTCGTTACGGGTTGTTTTGAAACAGCAACCTTGCTCGACTTATACTGCCTCAAGTCCGGCAGCAATGCCAATTGAGCAGGGGATAGACCACTGAAGATAATAGGGCGATTGTTAGCTTTGCTAATCGGCTGCAACTGCTTATAAGCAGCATTCAGGGCAGAACGCTCCGACTCTTCAGCGACGATGTAGCGATCGCCTATGAGATTCACCAACACTCCGTAAGACTCGTTAACCATGCCCAGTTCATCAATGGAATAGTTGCCCAGTCCAATCAGATTAAAATTCTTGCGACTGTTCCGATCTGCCTTCAGTCCCACTGCTGCAAGGTTATAGCTTTGCAGGTCAACTAACAGGCAAACGTTTAACTCCCTGCCGTTGTAGATGATGTCTGCCAGTTTGGAGAGATACCGCGATGCCTTAACCGCCTCGCTGGTCTTAAACAATTCCTCCAAAGATTGATTAATAGACAGCCAATCTGCAAGAATTAACCGCACTGGGGACAACGCAGGGCGTTCTGATTCTTTCAGTCTGCGCCGTCTGTCGTACACGTTCCAGATGTCGGTAATTAGGGTTAGGGCGTGTTCTGGTTCAGTTGGATCGAACAGTGTCACCCGTCCCTTCTCTGCTAGTCCACAGAATGAGTCGGCTTTCTGAGCTAACGCAAACACTTCTGCATCAGGATGGTATTGAAATAGTTTGTTCAACAGGTAAGCTTGGGTAACTGACTTACCAGCGCCCGTGTCGCCAATCAGGAGAGTTGAGCGTCTCGTTGTAACAAGGGTATCTAAAATCGCGAGTCCTGCTTGTTCTGATGCGGGGTCTAGATTTGGTGCTGTTGCAGACTGAGTAATGGGTTGTGGGTTATTGGTTGTTGGTGCCACCCCCCGGCAATCGCTAACCATCGGTTCTTGTGGCACAACAGGCTGACTTGGTAATGCTGGCTTATCTTGAGCTGGCATCGCCCGTCGTGCTTCCGATACGGCAGAAGCCAAGTAAGCGTTAATTTCATCCCTCTCTATAAGAATCTGACGGGCATGATACTGTTCAACAATGTGGCGGTAGAGGTCGAATCGTGTTCGGGGTGGTACAGCTCCTAAGACCCCTGCTATCTGCCCAAAGCGATACCGGAGTAACAGCACCTCGTCTTTATCCTGTTCTGGCAGATAGGCGATTTGTTCCAGCAATGGGTGTGCTTCCTCTCCCCGCTGCCCTTCCAGGGTGCCTAGCAAATTGCCTAATCGCCCTCGATATAGGGGTATGGGCTTAATAGCACCTGTGTCTTGGTATTCGGTGAACAGTGTCCACAAATATCCACTAGCTCCAATCGAGAGCGGTATCCACATCAGAGGATTAGCCGACATCACAGCAGACACCCCGACAACAGCAATGCTGGCAAGCTTCCCGGCTTCGCATTCCCGTGCTGTATCCTTTGCCTTCTCAATCAGCAGTTGACCGCGACGGCGTAACCAGATATCCACATCACCTGATTCCAGAATCTCTATGTGTGCATACTCTGTAGTGTTGTAGTCTGGGGGTAATGGGGTAAGATTGTTGTTCATAATTTTTGCTCCTTTTATGACAAAGCCACCCAACTTGTGACTGGGTGGCTTTTGGTGTTTAGACGGGTCTAAGATTTGCGATTTGCTTTGTTCCAGAGAATGAATCCTGTCTCTGAAGCCGCTATCGAAATGATGTTGTAGGCGAACATTCCGAGGAAAGTTATTGGTTCATGTCCGAATGGATTTCGGCTGGTGAAAGCTTGGGCAATGTCCAGCAAAACTACAATCAAAATTACAATCCCAAATATGGAATATTCATTCATTCCAGCTCGTTTGTAGGCTTTTCGTTTCAGCTCAACTAAATCAACGGCGTCGGGATTTTTCTTAGGAACTTCGTGATGCTTAATTTCCTCATATTCTTTCTTAGCTTCATCCAAAGGCTGACCACGAAGCGCATAGGATTCCATCCACTGAACCCCTAGAGAGACAATTACCGCTGCCCAGAAATTCACTTTTAACCAAATAATTAACCACCCTGTTCCAATCCAGCTTTGTTCGTACCAAGGGAACAACGGCTTACCACCGAACCACTGAAAGAATCCATCAGCCGACATCACAACGCCCAAACCGAAAATCAATGCTGCTAAGATCTTGATTCCTGGTTTATTGCGATCAACGAAGTTCTCAAGAATTCTTGCTGGTACGAAAAACACGACTCCAATGATTGAAACTCCGGTGTCGATTATCTTGCCAAGTATGCCGTAGAGGTCGTTTCCTGGCTTTTGACTTACTCCAAAATCTGTGGCTTCAGATGTGTTGTTTGTTGCGGGTTTACCAAGTCCCATTGTTGCAAACTCCTTTGTAGTATTTTGTGAAATAAAACCACCCTTTGTGGGCATAGCCGATGCACAGTCGATTTTTGTCAAAGACCATTACTTTCTCAGTCGGGTCAACTGTGTTGTGCCAGTCGAGCCGTGGTGGGGTATCAGACAGAATGTAGTCGTTGATAATTAGCTGATTACTGGGGATAGCAATACCGTTTTTTGAGTAGGCATCAGCTACCTTTTTGGCTGTTTCTGCCTTGGTTTGTTCGCTCTGGGCATTTAGCGAGTCGGGGATGCTCAAGGCGTTGATTACAACTATTGCCAGAATCCCTCCCACTCCTGCATAAAGCCCTGGTGTGTAGCGTCCTGAAAGTTTCACCTGTTTTTCCTCCTGAAAAGCCCCCAGCGGTTAACCAGGGGCATCCTTTCTGTTAGCGTCTCGGCTCCGCTCGACGCTAAAACTAAGCGAAGTCGAAGTTTTAGGGCGTTACGACCACCCATTCTTCAATTCGTGAGGCGTAAACCCTGTCTCGTATCTGCTCGGTTAGCGCCGCGATTAATCCCTCAATATCGCCTTCTGACAGTAAACTGCATTGCTGGATAACTTCGACTAAGAATTCATCTTTGTCCCAAATGTCCCAGTCAACGCCAGCCGATTCTATGCAAGCATCAATACAGGTTATTCCGCTGCCTTCGGTTTTCCAGACGGGCTTCTCTGCAATGTAGCCAGACAAAGCGGCTCTCATCACAATTTTCTGCTCATAAGTCATGTGTTCGAGTTGTGAACCCCACTCTTGCTGAATCCGGTCAAGGATACCTGGGGTGAGGGCTTGGGGATTGTATGAGGTGTGATATCCGATGGGATGTGCCATTATTTTTTGTCCTCAAAGATGGTGGAAAGAGTGAAGAGAGAAATGCCGTCTAATTCGGGTAAATAGGGGTTGTCATCCTCTAACGAGTAACAGCCACCAATCGATTCAAAAGCTTTGAATTCCGGTGTTTCTGAGATGCAGTTATAGAGTTTTGTGGTTAGCTCCAAAGTCTGCCCAGCATCGTAAATGCACCAGTCCGATTTAGGAAAACCTAGGCTTTCGATATGTCGTAATAAGTTGCTGATTGTTTGGTAGGTTGTTGACGATTGCGAATCAAAATTCATCGTGTTTCCTCCTGAGATTGTTGATGAATTTCCTGTTGCTGCTGTCGGCATTCATCAGCCGCCGCGTCGAGTAATGCGTTCCCCTCTGCCAACATTTCAGGGGTCATGGGCATGGTTGCAAGCTGGTTCAAATAGTTCATCAACGCTTGCTGCTTGGGTGTTAATTCGGGCTGTGTCATGATCAAAAAAGTCCTTAATCTCTCGTTGTGGTTGGGGCAAGGCCAGCACTGGGAGTCTCCAATTCATCAGCGCTGGCTTTTGATTTCTGGGCTTCGTGCAGATTCGCATCCTGCCAAGCCATGATTTCGTTGAGGTGTTGTAGAACTGGAGTCCAATTATTAGATGCGATCGCCTCAATCGCTAATCCTTCTAGTTCGTTGAGGAAGCCCTCATGTTCTTGTGAGATTTCAGCCGCTAATTCTGGATCAATCATCTTTTTTCTCCTTTGCAAACTACGGCGTTAGCCGCTTCAATTGAGTCTGCAATGCCTTAATCCCAGAAAGGGAGATTGGCTGCTTGCTATTGAGTTTTCGAGGTTCAGTGGGACTTAGGCTAAAGCCCTGTCAAGGGTTCGTCAAAGGAGAAATCAGATTCTGTTTGTGGGGATGCAATCGCTTGCTGTCCTATATCTGGTAGAGGCTCAGCCTTGGCATAGGTTGGGCTGATTGGTTGAACTTCCCAGGTTTCTTCTAGGTGTTTGCTGTACCGAGAAAACAGCACATTGATAACCTCGGTGACGCTCCCCAGTTTCGTTATTTCTTGCAGCTTTTCGGCTTTTTCTAAGGCTGCACCTCTGAGTACAATTCGTGCCTGTGTCATCACAACACCATCCCTGCAATACTGATATTCTGAGAGTTTGGAGCGACCTTAAAACGTCCTTTTGTGGCCTCTTCAATTGGCTTTGCTAGAGGGGCTGAACCACCAATAATCAGCACTTCGCCAACTTGGTCGAAATACTGTCCCCAAGCGGTTCTGAGCATGGCTCGAATCTCTTCTAACCAGCTATCACGGCACTTCTCAAACAAATGGGCAAAGTTCGCACCGCTCACCCCAACTTGGTAGGAGCCATCCGCGATCGCGTCCATAATTTGAGCCAAGTCTTGAGACTGATTAGTGACTGGCATCAATGCAGCATCAATCTTTTTGGCTAACTGGAATGTGCCGGGGACAATCACATCGGCAAGCCGCATCAGATTGCCGCTGGGGGAATATAAGCGACCGATGCCAGTTCCACCACCTAAATCCAGAATGCCGTTGATGTGCTTCAGTGATTTGTACAAGTTCTTAGCACAGGCATAGCGGTAGGCAGGACGAGTTTCGTCAACCGGCTCAACTTCCCGAACGACGGCATGGATAGTTTCGCCGTTGCGCCGGAAGTAGTAAGTATCAGCCAACCCCTTCAGGAGTTCCACATTTTCAGCATTCCGGGCGTCGGGCAAGGCGACTCGGAGGTAGTCGAAGATAACGGTACTACTTCCAGGTAACGGTTCAAGCGCCCCGTAAACAAGCCGTTTTGCCATTTCGCACTTATTACCCGTAAACGCGCTAACACCCTTCTGCCGTTGTGCCTCTGCGCCAACAATGAAGCGTTCGGTAATATCGCCGGAATTGTTTAGCACTTCAACCAAAACAGAGTGCTGATCGGGTTGTGCTTCCTCCCAATCCTCAAGCATTTTGATGCAGCTGGGGATGGTTTTGATGGCGTTATTCGGGCTAATCCACTGTGTTGTGCGGTTTCCTGCATCCAATACCGCGATAGGTCGCTTAATGGCTGGCATCGGTGCGTTGGTGACGTTCTGCGTCAATGTAGCGGTCATGATTTTAGTCCTCTTAAATTGGATGAAATGCTTAACTGGTAAAGCTTTGAGAATGGTTGCAACTCGTTGGTAGCCATGCGAAATCTGCGACGTGGTATGTCTGCAATGAGTCGAATTTGGCTTGCTGCTGACTTTTTGCGTCTATGGGTGTAGCATAGCGTTTATACATAATTATGTAAATACACAAAAACAGAGAAAGTTGAGGAGGACAAACGCAGATGAGACGATAAGGGGTAAGTACACAAAACAGATATGCCCCGAAAGAAGCGAGACGAGAGACTAAACCTAACAGTCGAAGAGACACTCAAGCGTCAGTTTGAGGTTGTGTGTGCTTGGAAGGGGGTAAGTATGAGTGAGGGCGCTCAACAAGCACTCGCAGATTGGGTTCAAAAGAATGCAAGCCCGGAACTACTCAATGCGCTTCAGAACAAACCAAATGACGAACCCCCCGTCGCGCCTGTTGCTGGAGGCAAAGTAAAACGCGGGAAAGGGAGTGAGGAGTGACTGACGAACAATTACAGGAGATGCGATCGCGCATCGCAGAACTTGAGGAGCGTGACGCGGATTTCGCCCGGAAGTCCAACTTGCTCTTAGATGAGATTATTGTGACTCGCT
>JAIUYC010000121.1 GCA_020216575.1 Coleofasciculus sp. S288
GACGGCTAAAACGAGAGCAGGGGCTTTTTCAGACCATAGAACTTTGGGATAATACGCAGTGTTATTATCAAGTTTGCCGAAGCAAGTCCGGTTAAGCAGAATCACGAAGTAGACGGCAGTTAAGCCAGAAGCAAAGATACACAGCAGCGTTTGCCAAGGAAATACCGAGTAACTACCTTGGAACACTAGAAACTCAGCAATAAAACCCACCAAACCGGGAATTCCCGCACTCGCCATACCCCCTGCAATCAGAAGAGCACTAGTAAGGGGCAAACCCCGAAGAGGATTCATTAAGCCATTGAGAACATCCAATTCGCGAGTGCCAACTTTAGTTTCGATAACACCGACCAGATAAAACAGAATTGCCAGGATTAAGCCGTGGCTAACCATTTGGGAGACAGCCCCCAAGAGACTCAAGGGAGTAAGCGCCGCAGCAGCGACAACGATATAGCCCATGTGACCGATGGAGCTATAGGCTACCATGCGCTTGATGTCTTTTTGCGCGATCGCACTCAACGCTCCATACAGTACACTGCTCACACCGATAATTGACAGTCCCGGAGCGACCAAAGTCCAGGTTTCGGGAAACAACTGCAAGCCAAACCGCACCAAGCCATAGGCTCCCATCTTGGCAACAATACCACCTAAGAGGATAGCCACCACTGGAGACGCTTCAACATAGGCATCGGGTAACCAGGTATGCAGAGGAACCAGAGGAATTTTGATACCAAACCCTACCAACAGCACGGTGAGCAGAATTAGCTGAGTAGTTAAGGATAATCCTTGGGTGTTAATTGCATCGTAATCAAAGCTATTGGAGTGACTCAGCCACGTCATGCCCAAGAATGCTGCCAGAATTAAAAGCCCGGATACTGCCGTGTAGATGAGAAACTTCATCGCGGCATATTCCCGCTTGACACCTCCCCAAATCGCAATCAGCAGGTACAGGGGAATGAGTACCACTTCATAGAACAGGACAAACAGCAGCAAATTCTGGGCGAGAAACGCTCCGGCAACACCCGCATTAACAAGCAGAATCAGAGCATATTTGAGGCGGACGCGATCGACTTCAATCCTACTGCTAAAGATGACGATTAAGGTCAGCAGACTGCTTAACGCTAGCAGTGGAAAGGACAGCCCATCCGTTCCCAGGTTATAGCTCAAGCCGATTTGGGGAACCCAGGGTAAATACTCCTGAAACTGCAACCCTGAATTGGTCAAATCGAATTGCGTCGCCAGCCAAAGCGTGACGAGTAGGATAGCAGAGGCGATCGCTATTGCTACGGAACGGATACGAGTTGCTGCTAGGTTTCCTGGCAAAAACCCTACTATTGCAGCTCCCAAAATAGGTAGCCAGATTAACGTACTCAGCATAGATTGTAGTTAGTAGTTCGTAGTTATTAGTTCGTAGTTATTAGTTAGTGGTTTGTAGTTTCTAGTTTTCACTAACCACTAACCAATGACCAGTGACAAAGGCTAACTAACCAGAGCGACTGTTCCAGTATCCAAATCGTAATATCCCCCAACAACTTTCAGTTTGTCTTCCTCAATTAATTGAGAGATAACAGGAGATGATTTCAAGTTTTCAACTTGCAGCAAAATGTTGGCTTTACAGGTGTTTTCAATCGGATCTCCTGGTTGACCTTGTGCCATTCCTACAGCAGGTCTTATCGCATCAAGCAAGCTGGCAATTTGACCGGGAACTTGAGCACCTTTGATTGTGGCATCTACTGCACCACATCGCTTGTGTCCTAGTACAACAATTACCTTAGTACCCAATACTAAAGAGCCAAATTCAAGGCTTCCAATTTCCTCAGGCGTAGCGACATTACCCGCGACGCGACATACAAATAAATCCCCTAGTCCTTGGTCAAAAACAATCTCAGCAGGAACTCTTGAATCCGCGCAGCCCAGAATAGCCGCAAATGGCTTTTGACCTTGTGCTACTTCCTGCAAGCGTGCAACGTCTTGGTTGGGGTTTCGGCGTTTTCTCGTTACAAAGCGCTGATTCCCCTCTATTAATGCGTCCAGTGCCTGGTCAGGAGTCATGTCATCTTGAGCAACAGCTCTGCCACTGGAAACTAACTCAGAACCCAGTCCTGCTATCAGTACACTAGTTCCGATCGCACCAGCACCAAACTTGAGTAAATTCCGTCTAGAGAGATAAGTACTCTCAGTCATTCCGTTCATCTTCTTGCTTCCTTCCAAAAGGTCGAATTACTACCAAAAACTTGCTAATGGCCAAGCGTCTCAACATGACCAATTAACAGGAACCAGTGACACTAAATAACCGAATCTGAAAATAGGCGCTCCAGACGCGGGGACAGGGAGACGCTCCAGACAGAGAGATTTTCATCCTTCGTTGTGAACCAAAGATCATGGGCGTCTAACGTGTTTCTCAGCTTCCAATAACCACTGAAAGACGAGCCAACAAAGGCCAGCTAACTAGAAGTCCTAAGAGAGCGATTCCCAAGAGAATTGTCAGCGCATAAAACTGAGTCTGACCCGAAACGTTGTACTTTAAGCTTTGTCCACTGAAGACGGTGACTAATCCCACTAAATTTACCAAACCGTCAACAATATAGCGGTCAGTCCAGGAAATTGCCCTGGATATTAAATCAACCACAAACACAATGGTTAGGCGATACAGTTTTTGAGTGTAAAAATCGTAGGCGAAGAAGTCTTGCAGGGACTTGGAACCAAATTGCACGGGTTTTGCCCAGCCGTCATTGAGATAAATGAACGCTCCAAGACCACAACCCACTGCACTAGATACCATCATTAAGCCAGCAACTGTTGCGTTTAGGGTTGCCCACGAGGGTAGCAGTTGCCATTGCAGGAGGATCAGCGGAACGTGCAGGGTGAAGCCCATCAACAGCAACATGGGGAAAACCATAGGCCAGTGAACTTCTGGCGATCGCTCACTCATTTGGTTGGGTTTGCCGCCAAATACCAGACCGAACACGCGGGTTAAGCTAAAAGCGGCTAAACCATTCACCACCAGCAGCACCCCAAACAGCCAGGGTTGAGTCTTAGAAAGATGATCACCTAATTGCACTAGCGCCCAGAAACCACCCAGAGGAGGCACCGCCACCAATCCAGCCGCACCGACGAGGTAAGAAAATCCTGAAACGGGTCTTCTAGACCACAGACCGCCTAATTGAGTAACATCCTGAGTGATACTGTTCCACACAATCGTGCCAGTACTCATGACCAACAGAGCCATTGCAACTGCATAGGTCAACATCAACACTAAAGCGGTTTCGGTTTGCCCGATGCCTGCGGCAATAAACACCAAGCCCATGTAAGCACTGACGAGGTAGGATAGGGTACGCTTGATGTCAATTTGTGCGATCGCCACCATCGTACCGCCTATCGCTGTTACGGCACCGATAAACAATGTTGCTGACACGGCAAACGGAGACAGGGCAATAACCGGTTGCAGCTTAATGAGTACCCAAGCACCCGTCGCTACTACCACAGAGTTCCGCAAAATTGTGCTAGGAACTGGACCTTCCATCGCTTCATCCAGCCACAGATGCAGAGGAAACTGAGCGCATTTGCCCATCGGACCTGCAATTAAAGCCAACCCCAACAATACTGCAACTTTTGGGTCTACATTCGCTGTGCTTGCCCACTCGGCAAGTTCTGAAAAATTCCAAGTTCCTGACAGAGAATAGATAGCAATCACCCCCATCAGCAGCAGTAAATCGCCCACCCGCTTGGTTAAGAACGCATCTCTGGCACCGGTAACTACCAAAGACTGATTGAACCAAAACCCTACCAACAGGTAAGTCCCTAGTGTGAGAATTTCTAGAATGATGTAACTGAAAAACAATGAATTGCAGAGGGCAAGTCCACACATTCCTGCTTCAAAAAATGCCAGCAGGGAATAGAAACGCGCCCATCCCCAATCCATCTCCATGTAACCAATAGCGTAAACTTGGGCAAGCAGATTGATTCCTGTTACCAGAAGGGTTGCGGCAATAGTAACTGAAGAAAGTTCTAGGGGAATTGTCAAGTCAAGATTAGCGACTTGCAACCAGGGAATATATAATTGTTGCGCTGGTTGATTCCAAGTTGCGGGTAGGGCAATTAAACCGTGCAAAAACGCGATCAGGGTCATCAATGCATTGATGTAACCCGACGGCCGCGAACCCGTGCGCCGGATAATCGTAGGCGACCACGGGATAGCTAAAATCGCCCCGATGAGCGGATAGCATGGAATTAACCAAGCCGTTTGAAGAAAAAACTCAGCCATCGGCATTACCTTGTTTTAAGTGGAGAAATGCTCAATTTCTTGCAAGAGACACTGAATTAGCTCCGTGATTGCAGAACTCGGAGTTACATTACGTTAACTTTTTTTTAAGCTTTTTCTCAGTGTAATGGTTAGGTGGCAAAAAAAGAAGGATGAAGTAAAACAATTCAAAAATAATGGCTCTAAGTTCTTCTTATACAAATTCTCCATTGAGAATAGTAATGGTAACTATTGAGGTTAATCTATATTATTTATTATTCTTTAAATTTCTAAAATTATTGTAAAGTTGAATTGACAAAAATGGCTTTAGTTTCTTCTTATTTTGCCAATCTTACCCGTACTCTCTTTTAGACTTTGAATCTGTGCCAGCGACTACCCAATGAGCTGCAGAGTTAGAAAGCGATGCCTCTATCAATCTCGATTGAGTCCAGTAACCCCGCTAGATTGGCGATTTTTCCCTATCGGATGCACCCAATCTAACCGAGTCTGATAACGTGTATTAAGGTAATTGATGTTCAATGCCTCTTGGCGGCTCTGGCTAGTGTTACTCCTCCACTGTTCGAGGCGTCGTGAGGAAGCGTGGAAGGGGAAATACGATGTCGCTAGTTGTCCAAAAATATGGTGGTACTTCTGTTGGATCTGTTGAACGTATTCATTCCGTTGCCCAGCGTGTCATAAAAACAGTCCAAACTGGCTGTTCCCTGGTTGTCGTTGTTTCCGCAATGGGTAAGACTACCGATGGCTTAGTGCAACTGGCTCAAGCCATTTCCAAGAATCCCAACCGCCGAGAAATGGATATGCTGCTCTCGACAGGCGAACAAGTTTCAATTGCACTGGTGTCGATGGCATTGCAGGAATTGGGGCAACCCGCAATTTCTCTGACAGGCGCTCAGGTGGGCATTGTTACAGAAACCCATCACAGTCGCGCTCGGATTCTCAACATTCACATTGAGCGAATTGTGCGGCATTTGAACGAGGGAAAAGTTGTTGTTGTGGCTGGGTTTCAGGGCATCAGCAGCTTGGGGGATTTGGAAATTACCACTCTCGGTCGTGGCGGTTCTGACACGTCAGCGGTGGCGCTGGCAGCGGCGTTAGGGGCAGACCGCTGCGAGATTTATACCGATGTGCCAGGAATTTTGACGACTGACCCCCGTCTCGTCCCGGAGGCTCAGTTAATGGAGGAGATTACCTCGGATGAAATGCTGGAATTAGCCAGCTTGGGGGCGAAGGTGCTGCATCCCCGTGCTGTGGAAATTGCGCGAAACTACGGTGTTCCTTTGGTGGTGCTATCTAGCTGGACTGATGACCCTGGTACAAAGGTAATTTCTCCTGCGCCTCAACCGCGATCGCTAGAAGGTCTGGAGATTGCCCGATCCGTCGATGCCGTAGAATTTGATACGGACCAGGCGAAAGTGGCATTGTTGCGAGCGCCGGATCGTCCGGGTGTGGCAGCACGATTATTTGGTGAGATTGCCCATCAAGACTTGGATGTGGATTTGATTATCCAGTCAATTCATGAGGGGAATACAAACGATATTGCCTTTACGGTAAGCCAAGGGATTCTCAAACAAGCAGAAGCGGTGGCGGACGCGATCGCACCTACCCTACGCACTCACAATACCGCCAAGCCCGAAGAAGCTGAAGTGATGGTTGAACGCGGCATCGCCAAAGTTTCAATCGCAGGTGCCGGAATGATTGGACGCCCTGGCATTGCAGCGCAGATGTTCGCTACCTTAGCGAGTGCGGAAGTTAACATCCAGATGATTTCGACCTCAGAGGTTAAAGTCAGCTGCGTGATTGATGCCGCAAGTTGTGATAAAGCGATCGCGGCTCTCTGTCAAGCCTTCCAGGTCAACTGTTCCCCAGTCCGATTGCCAAACACTCAACAGCCAGGAGCGACTCTCAACTCGTCTTCAACTCATAACTCTTTAAGGACGGGTTTACCTACATCCGGGCAGGAAAGCTTAATTTTCAATAAACCCGCCCCGACAACTCCCAACTCTCCCCCAGTGCGGGGCATTGCTCTTGACCTCAACCAAGCTCGTCTGGCAATTCGCCACGTTCCCGACCGCCCAGGTATGGCAGCACAGTTGTTCGGTTGCTTGGCAGAGCACAATATTAGCGTTGACATGATTATTCAGTCCCAGCGCTGCCGCGTCATCAATGGCATTCCTACCCGCGACCTCGCCTTCACTGTCTCCCAAGTCGATGCTGAAGCCGCTCGCATGGCTCTCCAACAGGAAGCCCCAGTCCTAGGGTGTGGTGAGATTCTCCTCGATCCAGATATTGCAAAAGTCAGTGTTGTTGGTGCTGGCATGGTCGGACAACCTGGTGTCGCCTCTCGGATGTTTGAAGCCTTGGCTCAACACCAAATCAACATCCAAATGATTACCACCTCGGAAATTAAGATTAGCTGTGTAGTCGCCAAAGAGCAGGGCGTTACTGCCTTGCAAGCCATTCACAAAGCCTTCGGTCTTGCTGGTAACCAAAAAATCCATGTGCCTGCTTAGCTTAAATCAGACGCGAAAATTTATACACCTTTGCGAGTGCCACCATAAATCGCGTCCAAAATCTGGTAAGATAAGAGGGGAACAATAGGATTAAACGTTGTTCAAACTAAACGGGGCTGCTCCTCCCGTAAGCCAGTGGAGACAAAAGCAAGGTCACTGTCTAAATGTGGGTCAAAGCAAATCCTGAGAAGCTGGAATCGGAGTTAAAGGTTTGCCCACTCAAAACCGAAAAATACACAAAAGTGGGGCTGGATATGCCTTACTTTAAAATTCTCGAACCAGGTAACTAGTGGTAATACACTTCCTGGCAGAGAAGCCAGCACTCAACTCAAGTTTGGTGTTGGGGGTTCATGCACAACACTAGTTGATACTGGGGACATTACCGTACTTGCACTCCTGTCTAGCTGCGATCTCCCTAATAAGGAGAGGTCTAAGGCAAGTCCCTTCAGAATCAACCTCTCTAGCGGCGCTTCCTTCTGGATTAATCTCTCAAATCCAACAAGCCGAGGGTAGGGCCTAGAGCGGACAACTATCAAAGCTAAGCCTGAAGAGGGCAAAACCCTTGATTAAGGCATGCATCAGCCAAACAACTCTCCGTCATTCCAGGAGAGTTGCTATAGGCAACCTACAAGTTAAACAAGTGAATTGCGATAAAGTTAAGGTGACTGTATGACACCAACCAATGAGTTTACAGAATTCTTTACTGATTTAGAAAAATCTGCATGGAGAACGCGCATCAATCAACTGAAACGAGAGCTAACCAAGACTAAGCCCGTAAATCAACCTCAGATCGCTCCCAAAAAAGCAAGGTACGGTCAACATCCTGAGCCTCAACGGATTTCACCAGCGTCCCCACGGTTAAACGCAAGGGTGCAAAACTTAGCGTAGTTTCCCCATTTATAGTGAACTGTTGACCCAAGGGTTCATGGTTCATGGAGTTGACAACTCTCCTCCCTAAAAGTGCAAAGAGTTGTCAACTCCAATGTCTAACTACAAGCGAAGCGACTTCAACTTTTCCATCACCACCTCAGCGGAGCTGTATCGCTCAGTGGATTTGTAGAGCACCATCTTCTCTAAGATTTGGGCAAATTCTTCACTGACATTGGCTAGATGACGCCAGTTAGCTTCATTCGTGTTCGTTGAAAACGGTAGCTTCTGGGGATGAATGCCGGTCAGAGCTTGAATCCCAATCATACCCAAGGCGTAAATATCGCTAGCAAAAACCGGACGACCAGCATATTGTTCGGGTGGCGCATAGCCACTAGTGCCAACGGCAATTGTAGGAGCTGGCTGGTCAGTCTCAGGATTTTCCTGGTCAACCTGCTGTTGGGGTTGAATCTGTTTGACTGCCCCAAAGTCAATTAAGACCACTTGAGCGTCTAGGTCGCGACGAATGATGTTACTGGGTTTGATATCCC
>JAIUYC010000122.1 GCA_020216575.1 Coleofasciculus sp. S288
TGCTGCACTTAAGCCACTACCTCAAGATAATCTCTCCTCCCAGGCTTTGGAGTGCGGGGCTTGACCCTCCGCTAATTCGCCAACAGCTTCTTTTTAATCGCCAGGTATCTAGGTAGCTGGGCGATTGAAATCGCAGCTAGACAAACAAAACCTGCCTCCGCAGGTTTCAACTCCCTTGATATTTCCTCAGTCCGTGAAGACGGACTTTATTTTTGTAGGCGGTTGAAACCCCAGCTATCTCGGTAAAATCAGTGCATGATCTATCTACCACCGCACCCAAAAATCCCTAAATGTACCTGGCAGCGTCCCATCGGATTTGGATGGGACAAACCCTATACCGTTCGCTACGCTAGCAATCTCGATGATGGACCCTGGCACGGTATGCCCCTCGGTGGTTTTGGGGCTGGTTGCATCGGTCGTTCCCCACGGGGAGATTTTAATTTATGGCATATAGATGGGGGAGAGCATACTTTCAAAAGCCTCCCCGCGTGCCAGTTTAGTGTCTTCGAGCAACCAGAGAATGCACCCAAGCAAGCTTACGCGCTGTGTACGGAAGCACCGGAGGATGGCACTCTTAATTCGTGGCAGTGGTATCCGGCGTCGCGGATTAGGGGTAAGTTGCCAGCCCTCAATGGCAATTTAGAAGAACAACTAACAACTGAAAACGCACAACTGGAAAGTACAGGAACATACCACGCACTTTATCCCCGTAGCTGGTTTGTTTACGACGGTGTCTTTCAAACCGAACTGACGTGTGAGCAGTTTTCACCTATCTGGGCGGGGAGTTATCAGGAAAGCAGTTATCCTGTTGCAGTGTTTGAGTGGATAGCACACAACCCTACCGATGCCCCGATTACCCTGAGCATTATGCTTACCTGGCAGAATATGGTGGGCTGGTTTACCAATGCGATACCCCCCCAACCCCCCCTTAGTAAGGGGGGGCTATGGGGGGTGCCAGTGCGGGTGCGGGATGATGGCAGCCCGGTTTATGAGTACCAATCACGCTGGGGAGATAGTACGGGAAATTACAATCAGTGGATTGTTGATAACTTTCGGGTAGGCTGTCTCTTAGACCGAGTTAGGCTGCATGACGAGATTCAGGAGGGGGAAGGACAACTGTGCTTGGCTACGGTTACTAATCCCAGCTTGGAAGTGTTTTATCACACTCGCTGGAATCCTGCTGGTAACGGTGCAGAGGTCTGGGACTCCTTCTCGGCGGATGGCAGTTTGGGAGATGTTCAAGATGAGACACCTGCCGCACCAGGGGAACAAATTGCGGGTGCGATCGCTATCCGTTTTACCATTCGTCCCGGTAAAACGCGCAAAATTCCCTTTATCGTAGCGTGGGATTTTCCCATCACTGAATTTGCCCCTGGTATCAATTATTACCGACGCTATACAGATTTCTTCGGTCGCATGGGGAGTAATGCCTGGTCAATCGTCCGTACTGCCCTCAAGCACAATGACCTGTGGAAAGAGAAAATTCAGTCCTGGCAGGAGCCAATTTTAAATCGAGAGGATTTGTCCAATTGGGTTAAGATGGCGCTATTTAATGAGCTGTACCTGCTTGCGGATGGCGGTACGCTGTGGAGTGCGGCAAGCGATCGCGACCCTGTCGGTCAGTTTGGTGTTCTAGAATGTCTGGATTATCGTTGGTATGAGAGCCTGGATGTGCGGCTTTATGGCTCTTTTGCACTAGCGATGCTTTGGCCTAGGCTCGATAAAGCCGTATTAGAAGCCTTTGCTCGCGCCATTCCTACCAGCGATGATACGCCCCGAATGATCGGTTACAACCAAGCAACAGCAATCCGCAAAGTTGCCGATGCAACGCCTCACGACCTCGGTGCGCCGAACGAGCATCCTTGGGAGAAAACAAATTACACCAGCTACCAGGATTGCAATCAGTGGAAAGATTTACCTTGTGACTTCGTTTTGCAGGTTTATCGAGATTTTGTCCTGACTGGGTCTACTGATATCGAGTTTTTGTGGGAGTGCTGGGCAGCCGTTGTGAAAGCGTTGGCGTACCTCAAGACGTTTGACCAAGATGGAGACGGAATTCCTGAAAACTCTGGAGCACCGGATCAAACGTTTGATGACTGGCAACTGAGAGGGATAAGCGCCTACTGCGGTGGGTTGTGGCTGGCAGCACTAGAAGCTGCGATCGCAATGGGCGAAGTCCTGATCAACAACGAGCCTCCAGTCTTTGACCTGGAAGAAACACCTGACCCAGAATCCATTCAACAAACCATCGATCTGTATCGCCAGTGGTTAGACCAAGCGAAACCACTTTATCAAGAAAAACTGTGGAACGGCCAATACTATCGCCTCGATAGCGAGAGTGGTTCCGATATTGTCATGGCAGACCAACTGTGCGGTCAGTTCTATGCCCAATTACTGGGATTACCTGATATTGTACCCAGAGAGTGCGCCCAGTCGGCTTTAAAAGTAGTATACGAAGCCTGCTTTTTAAAGTTCCACGAGGGTCAACTGGGAGCAGCTAACGGAGTGAAACCTGATGGTTTGCCGGAAAACCCCGATGCGACTCATCCCCTAGAAGTCTGGACGGGCATCAACTTTGGGCTAGCAGCATTCCTACTACAGCTAGGTATGAACGATAAAGCCTTCCGACTCACAGAGGCGGTAGTGCGACAGGTTTATGAGAATGGATTGCAATTCCGCACACCCGAAGCCGTCACAGCGGCGGGAACGTTCCGCGCCAGTCATTATCTGCGAGCGATGGCAATTTGGGCTATTTATTTGGCAATGGAGAAGTAAATTAAGACTCTTCGTTTTGCTGCGGTCGTTTGGCGATCGCAGCGCCATTATAAGCGACTGACCATTCGCCATTGACGCTGAAACAGACATCAAAACCCAAAGCATGGGATTTTATGGCATAGTAGCGATACCCGATCAGTAAGGCATTCCGTAGAGCTTCGTTGAAGCATTCAACCCGGATGGTACGATACTGCAACAAAACGCCCAAACTATTTTTGACTTTGTAATTGTCAATCGTAATCTCGCACGGCTTCAGTGCCTCTTTGTGCAAAGCATCTAAGGAATCAAGCCATAGGCTGATGACTCGCTGGTCAAGTTGGGCAGTTAGGGTTTCATTGTTCATATTTTTTTGATAAGTTACTGAAATTGCCAAATTCAGAAATTCGTCATCCCTCTTATGGAAGATATCACAGAAAAACTCTTCCCGTCAGGGGTGTGGCTGAATCTCCTCTAGGTTTGAGTTATAGCAACCGCCAAGGCGGTTAGGACAGATATAAATTTAGTAGAGACGTTCCGGTGGAACGTCTTGACCAAAGTTTGTCCTAAGCGATGTGTCCACTGCTATAGATGTGCAGGTATAGCAAAAGGCAGAAGGCAGAAGACTCCACAGTTTCGTAGCGGTCAGTTCCGAGACGCTTTAGAGACGTATCAACGAGTTTTGGTCATGCGTCGCGAACTGGGCGATCGATCGCCAAGGTGAGTTTCTGGCTCTCTCTAATTTAGGATTGAGCCTGGGCAGGATTCACGGTCGTTGGAGAAACTTTTTGAAGGGTTGCGAAGTCTGGTTTAATCCCCAGCGATTTCCAAAATGGCTTTTCGATTCTTGAGTTCTAGCTTCGCCTCTTCAGATAGTCCTGGATTCTCCCTAAATAAAGCTCCCTGCACGTTCGCAAAACTCAGATTGGCATCGAACAGGTTCGTACCACCGAGATTCGCACGGCTGAGGTTTGCCCCGCTCAGATTAACATGACGTAGGAGAGCATAGCTTAGATCGGTACTACTCAAATCTACGTTGTTCAACTGTGCACAGCTCAAGTCCGCATGACTGAGGTTAGCTCGACTCAAGCTAGCATCACTTACTGTTGCACAGCGCAGGAGAGCGCCATTTAGGTCGGCACCATGCAGGTTAACATGGTTTAACTTTGCTCGATTGAGGTTGGCTCGAGCGAGATTAGCACCGCTAAGATTAGCATCGCTCAGGTTTGCTTGATAAAGGTTGGCTCCTTTCAAATTGGCATGAAGTAACTGAGTATGACCTAAGTCAGCCCCACTAAGGTTGGCATCGCTTAGATCGACAGCCTGAGGTACAGCCTGCCGCAGATCAGCACAATACAATTTAGTAGCAGTCAGACTGGCACTGCTCAGTTTCGCCTGCCGTAGGTTGGCACGGCGTAGTTTAGCACCGCTAAGCATCGCACCGCTCAAATCGGCACCATTTAAGTCAGCTGCGATCAAGTTAGCGCCATTGAGTATGGCATTACTCAAATTAGCTTGACTCAGTTTGGCAAGGCTCAAGTCAGCCTGAGTGAGGTCAGCACCACTGAGATTAGCACCGCGCAGGTCGGCGGCGTTCAAGTCAGCCTGGGTGAGGTCAGCACCGCTAAGATCAACGCCACGCAGGTCAGCACCTTTCAATTGGGAAAAGACTCGATAGGTATCTAGCTCAACAACATGTTGTCTATTAGGAGCATTGTTTTTAACTTTGACCAGGTTATATTGAATATTTGCAGTATAAATGGTAAAAACAATATTGAAAATTTCCAGAAAATTAATAAACCATTGGCACTCTGCCTCTGGATAGTTTTCATAATAGCGGATTAATTGAGCAATGCGATAGTCTAAGTGAGGGTGAACATATTTGCAGATCAAAATAATTTTTAGCAGTATTATAACTATAGTTAAGGGATTTCCTTGAGTAATTAGTAAAACAAATAGCAAAGACGGTTGAGAACCATCTTCAATTGTCAAAAAATCAATAATTCGCCTACACGTTCTTAAAAATAAATGCCTGCTGACTGGTTCTTGATCGTGATTTTCATAAAGATTTTCTAGTTTGTCACAAAGTTTTTTGTTTAAGCCTTCTAAAAGAGTTTTATTGGCAACAGGAAAAATCAAATAGTTATGCAAGCTTTGCTTGAAGTCTTTATAATTTATGTTTTTGGTTTGCCGGATAAAAATATTGGCATAATTTACATGGCTGAATAATAAAGGTCTAGAAATAATCTTTTTAATTAATCGAATCACTCCAGAGCCTAGACTAGTAGGGTTAGGAACATTCTCTTCTTTAAATGCAGGTGAATCACAGCGGGATGCATACAGGGCTAACTCGAATTTAAACTTTTCTTTTAAGCGTTTCGAGAGAGTTCTAGCCATCTCTCTCTGTTCTATGGGATTTTTAGAGTTTAGATATTGAGGAACCAACAAATAAGAAGTGTAACGATAGCTCCAGGGGTTTTTATCTTGATCTTGAGATGTATAGTGTAAAGCAAACAGTTGAAGTTCTTGATACCCTTCACTATTAATGAAATTGGTTATCCAACTTCTTAGCCGGGCTAAACTTGGAGAGAGGGTATGTTGCGTTACTGTTGACTCGTTAAAAAGTTGAATCAGCTTTTGAATATAATGATACTGGCGCTTGGAAGACCAGTTATTAATCAGGATATAAGATGAGCGCTTGAGGGTATTTTTAAATTCATTTTCGTTATTCTTAAACAGAATAGTGTAAAGAGCCTGAATGACATCCGAATCAGTTGTACTATCGCAAAAAAGAAATAAACGCTTAAATTCTAGTAATACCGTGCTTGGTGAATCTTTCTTAACAATCTCCAAAAGGAATTGATAAATTACATCCTGGGCTTGCTGAAGGCTTTGCCGCTTGAATCGATTGAGACCAGTTCGAGTATAGAGCTGGTACTCCTTAAGTAAGATGCGCTCCCTCATAAGAAAAGAAAATCCCTTTTAAAGAATCAAGGTATCAAATTTTCTACCTCACAGTTTCTTCGTTAAGTTAAAAAATGATTTACTTTTTTTAACAAAAACCTAATTTCTTTACAATATTCAGCACTAGTGAGTTCATCCGGACTGCTGCGTTAACATCAAAGTTAGTTTGATTTAAGAACCATCTGAGAGTCATCCAACTTTAGGAGCAGCTCTAGCAGTAACGGCAACTCACTCCAACTGACTTTAGACATCGGCAGGACAATCACCCAAAGTGCTACCCATACTGCGTCTGCTTCTAAATCTCTCCATTACTTGGTTGCTGAAACAGCGGGAAATTGAGTTTTGGCTTACTTGTGGTGAAAAACCGCGTTTTTGGTAATTAATTGGTATTTGGTAATCCTTTACTCAGCCGGAGCTTGACCCAATGAACCATGTAACTAGCTTCTCGCGTGATGCGTTTGCGAAGCAAGGCGAAGTCCAGCATGGTGAGCGAAGCGAGGCAAAGCGATCGCGAGCAAGGAGCGTCAGCGAGTACCGTGAACCATGAGCCCTCGGATAACTCTGCTACATTAGGGAGAGCAGCGGTAGACGGCTTCACTATTGGGAGGATCGTGTTACATTTACCTACACGCTTAGCCAAAACATAATACTATTGATGTACATTTGTCAATCTAGCCACCTGATAGCATCGGGATATCCTCGGTGGGTTTGGGAGAGTACGAACTTCCTAAGAGTGTATGGCTTAATTGTGGTTCTTGGTGGTATACCCGATGACCTGCCGCTCTCTATCCGATAAACATCATGTTGAAGCTGCTGCTCGTTGTGCTGATTGTTCTATTGGGTTCAGCCATCTGTTCCAGCTCAGAAGCTGCGCTATTTTCAGTTTCTCCGATACGAGTCCGGCAGTTAGCACAGTCAAAAAAACCTTCAGCAGTAGCACTACTGGCGATTCGTGAGAAGATGAATCGACCCATTGCCACTCTTGTAATCCTCAACAATATCTTCAACATTGTTGGCAGTATCGTAATCGGGACTACTGCCGCTTCGGTATTTGGGGATGCTTGGTTGGGGTTATTTTCAGCTGTTCTGACCTTCCTGATTATCATTTTTGGCGAAATCATTCCGAAAACTATAGGAGAGCGCTATGCGGAAAGCTTAGCGCTGCTGATTGCCCTACCTGTCACTGGATTTACCTTTTTGTTCACGCCTGTTGTGTGGCTGATGGAAAAGATTACAGCTCCTCTGACCCAAGGCAATAAACGACCGACAACTAATGAGGCTGAAATCCAGTTGCTAACCACTATCGGGCGTGAGGAGGGAATTATTGAAGACGATGAAGCCGAAATGATCCACAGGGTCTTTCGGTTGAACGATTTAACGGCGGCAGACTTGATGACACCGAGAGTTGCTGTCACTTACTTACACGGTACTCTCACGCTTGCTGAGTGCCAACAAGAGATTATTAACTCGCAGCACACCCGACTGATTGTGGTGGAAGACTCTATTGATCACGTAATTGGAATTGTCTTAAAAGATGAGTTACTCGCAGCAATAATTGAGGGAAAAAGTAGCCAACAGATTGCTACGTTGACTCGTGAAGCTCGTTTTGTCCCTGAAATGGTTCGGGCAGATAAACTGCTCAAAACATTCCAAGACAAGCGCGAACATCTCATGGTTGTGGTGGATGAATACGGGGGAGTTGCTGGCGTGGTAACTCTAGAGGACGTGCTTGAGGTGCTAACGGGTGAAATCGTCGATGAAACGGATCGATTCATCGACCTTCAAGAAATTGCCCGCAGGAGGCGAGCAAAAATGTTGCAGGGAGGTCTTTAGGCGATACTGTACCAATTTTCTCGACTAATCCCGTAAATTACCGCCTCCATTCCCAAAATTTCTGTCGTCCCTTTAACGTTCTCTCCTAACTTCTCGGCAACCCGCCTCGAAGCCGAATTCTCCGGGCGAATCAGACTGATCACATGAGACTGCTGCAACTCACCAAAAGCATAAGCCATCGCCGCTCTTGCCGCCTCCGTCGCGTAGCCACTGCCCCAGTAAGCCCATCGCAACGTCCAGCCAATTTCAAATCCAGGCCAGTCCTCCGGTTGCCAGCAGCCGATGCGACCAATCATTACACCGCTGTGGCGTTCCTCGACAGCCCACATCCCATAGCCCCGTAGTTGCCAGTGTCCGAGCATCATCGCCATACTTCGCCAAGCTTCAAAGCGGGATAAAGTCTGCCCCTTGCCGATATAACGCATCACTTCGGGATCGGCACACATCTCGGCGTAGGCATCAAAGTCCTTTTCGTCAAATGCGCGTAAGATTAGGCGCTCGGTTTCAAGTTGAGGAATAAGCATAGAGAACTGCTTACAAAAGGGTTTTTTACAGAAAAGGGTTTTTTACAGAAAAGGGATTTTTAAGCAACTACCTCCTTTTGCTTTCTCGACGCCACTAACCGAAGCAT
>JAIUYC010000123.1 GCA_020216575.1 Coleofasciculus sp. S288
GGACTTTGTTTGTGTAGTTGCGGTTTCAACCGCCCAGTTCTTCTTCGCTAACACGTTATATCCAGGACTTACGCAAATTTACCTCTAAACCACCCATTGTAGGGACACGATATATCGTGTCCTTGCCAGATGTAGCGTCTGTGCGTCAGTCCTGGCAATTACCAAAACTTATTCTCCCCGAACCCACAACAGAGCTAAACTGCACAGGTAAAATTATGCTTTGCGGTTAGTGTCAAGGATTGGAATGACCAGAACTGGTATTGGTATTCGCACAGCAGTTGAACGTTCGGAACGTCTTATCGGTCAGATTCACGTTTATGACGGCGCGGGAAAAGGGAAGTCTCAGGCGGCGCTGGGCGTCGTATTGCGCTCGATCGGATTGGGGATTAATTCAACCTCAGGGAGTCGCGTTTTGTTACTCCGGTTTCTCAAAGGACCCGGACGCCCGTATGATGAGGATGCTGCAATTGAAGCGTTGCAGAGGGGCTTTCCTCACCTAATTGACCAAGTCCGCACGGGGCGATCGACGTTTTTGGCAAGAGATGAAATCACGCGCTTTGATGTAGCTGAGGCAAAGCGGGGTTGGGACGTGGCGAAAGGAGCGATCGCATCTGGACTCTATTCGGTTGTCGTCCTCGATGAACTCAATCCTGTCTTGGATTTAGGCTTACTACCCGTCGATGAGGTAATTCAAACGCTCAAAAACAAGCCGGAAAATCTAGAAATTATTGTCACCGGTCGGGGAACGCCTCAAGCCCTGATGGATATAGCCGATTTACATACCGAGTCCGTCTCTCACGATCATCCAGCATCGAGACAACAAGGGATTGAGGGGATCGAAATTTACACGGGTGCCGGGAAAGGCAAATCCACCAATGCACTGGGTAAAGCCTTACAAGCGATCGGTCGAGGAATTAGCACCGACAAGTCCCATCGAGTGCTCATCGTGCAGTGGCTCAAAGGTGGCAGTGGCTATACAGAAGATGCTGCGATCGCTGCCTTGAAGCAATCATACCCCGACCTTGTCGATCATCATCGTTGCGGTCGAGATGCGATCGTTTGGCGGGGACAGCAGCAAATCTTAGACTATGTAGAAGCCGAACGAGGCTGGGAAATTGCCAAAGCCGCCTTAGCCTCTGGTCTGTACAAAACAATTATCATGGACGAACTAAACCCCACAGTTGACTTGGAACTATTGCCTGTGGGACCGATTGTAGAAGCGCTTTTGCGTAAACCCCGTGATACCGAAGTGATTATCACAGGCCGTTGTCTAAATCACCCTGCCTACTTCGACATCGCCAGTGTCCACTCTGAGATGATTTGCCACAAGCATTACTGCGAAAAGGGTGTGGATTTGAAGCGAGGAGTGGATTTTTAGATTATGAGTTATAGGGTGGGCATTACCCATTATTCCCTCCAGGCTCGAACTACACAGTTTTAGCAGGCAATGCCCACCTTACATTTAATTCTGTCGCTCTACTTATAACCAAATCCGCCTCTATAACCCCTTTTATCTTTTAATCCTCTCTGTATTCTCTCCTCCCTCTGTGAACTCTGTGCCTGGAGTGGTTCGTTCAAAAAAGGGGCAATCGTAGCGAATTTAGTAAACTCCTGACTCCTAAACCCCTATCAGGAAGTTAAAATATCCATACTGAATCGGGCAACAGGAATAATAGTAAAGTGCCAACTCCCAACAAGCACAGAAAACCCGCCACCCCTGCTAACGGATTTTTTCCGAAACCTGTCACCCAAGTTGGACCCTTATCGGTGTAAGAAATCAACTCCGCAGAATCCAAGCAAGTTAAGCTCCAAATCCAACCCGTGTGAAGTCCCCATGCCAAATCCAGACTACCAGCATTGACCCAACGAGCTAGCACTAATACCATCCCCATTAACCACAATCCCGGCAGTTGGGGTAAAGTATTTTTCTGCTCCCAAATTAAGTGTGACAATGCAAAAATAACGCTAGTAATTACCCCTGCTACCCAGATTGGGTAATCCTGCTGAAGTTCATTCAGTAGGAAGCCGCGAAAGACTAATTCTTCAGTTACACCGATCCATAGCCCCAGCAACAGCACAGGAAGAAATAGTTTTCCCAAGCGTTGCCAATTCTCTGAATGCCACTCGATCCAGCCTAATGCCCATTCTCCAAGAAATACGATCGCTACACTCAGAACGCTTAAGCTCAATCCCAGTCCTAGTGGTACTAAAACACTAGAGCTCCAGCCCAAGCCGTACTCTGAAAAAGACACCCCATCTACCCAAGAAGCCCCCCATACAATCAAGGGGGCAATTAGGTAAAGTGCTGCGAGTAATGGCAGCTTTTGCTCTGCTGCTAAAGGTTTAGGGGGATGCCATTTCAGCCCTGTAGCAATGAAAACTGCCAAGGGCAGCCACAAAGCAGCCCAAGTTATGAAAAAAGCCGCTACTTTTACTAGAGCAGTTGATGCCTTTAGCGACATCAACCACTGAACGGCTGCCTGTTCAAAGATAGCCATTGACACGATTGGCGAATTGCAAGGAGCTACAGATCAAAGCGGTGTAAAGGATGGGCAAAAACAAGTCCATCCTTAGAAGGAACCGACTTAAACCTCTACCGGTTCGAGTTCTTCCTCTTCAGACATCTTCGCTGTGTCACTATCCACCTGTTTTAGGTGGATATGCTTGTAGCCCAGTTTAATTTCAAACTCATCACCGGGCTGTAATCCCATTGCCTGAGTGTAGGTCGCACCAATAACAATTTGACCATTTTTATGGACACTCACACGATAGGTCGGCTCCCGACCGCGACCATCTTTTGTTCCCTCTGGATCGAGAGGAACCCCTTTAGCAGCTAGAACCGCATCATAAAAATCTGTTAAATTGACGCGGGTCTGGTCGTTTTTAGTTACCGTGTAATAGCCACAGCGTTTTGCTGTTTCTCGCCGAGGCAAGTGCGCTAGCTCTTTTACTTTTTGAAGCAGCGCTTTGCCAGTTAAGGGAGTGGGTGAAATGTCAGTCATGCTCTTACTAGATATCCTTCTATTTTCAAAGCGGGTATCGGTCATTTACCGACCTGCGATGAAAGCTCTATAAAAAATATATCGTTAAATCTCTCTAACTTGACAAGTAGTTTTCACTTATTTGTTGGAATCTTCATGCATTTTAGCAATGGCGGATTTTCTATATAGCTTTTCTCAGTAAAGTTCTCCCCCCCTGGGAATTATCTGGGATTAGAGTTCAAAACTGAAATATTTTAGTATAAGAGAATGGCACTTGTGTCTTAGACTGGAAACAGCGATAGAGAAATATCGCTAAATTATAGAGCGTGACTGAGTAGGTAAGAACGAGTCCTGTTGTCACTGCTCGTGCTGTATCGCTCTTCCATACAGGTGTTGGGATATTCTAGAGCTTGTCACTATGCAAGTTTGTTTTAAAATAATTCGGCAGACTCAAAATTCTTCCCCGACGATCCAGTCTTATACACTGGATGTTAAGGAAGGAAACACGATTCTGGATTGTCTGAATCGTATTAAGTGGGAGCAGGATGGGAGCCTTGCTTTTCGTAAGAATTGTCGCAATACAATTTGCGGCAGTTGTGCTATGCGAATTAATGGTCGCTCGGCACTGGCTTGTAAGGAAAATGTGGGCAGTGAAGTGGCGAAGCTGCCGAAAAATGGCTCATCTGGAACTCCGGAAATTACGATTGCACCACTAGGTAATATGCCGGTCGTTAAAGATTTGATTGTGGATATGCGCAGCTTTTGGGATACCTTGGAAGCTGTTGATCCCTACGTTAGCACGAGTTCAAGGGCGATCCCCGAACGAGAATTTCTACAGTCTCCGGAGGAGCGATCGCGTTTAGATCAGACAGGCAACTGTATTATGTGTGGAGCCTGTTATTCTGAGTGCAATGCGCGTGAAGTCAACTCCGATTTTATGGGTCCTCACGCCCTAGCTAAAGCTCAGCGCATGGTAGCAGACTCTCGCGATGATGCCACAGAAAGTCGCTTGGAGAAATACAACCAAGGCACTCAAGGCGTCTGGGGTTGCACTCGTTGTTATATGTGTAATGCCGTTTGTCCAATGGATGTTGCCCCAATGGATCAAATCGGGAAGATTAAACAGGAAATTCTGGCTCGCAAGGATAGTCAAGCCAGCCGCCAAATTCGCCATCGCAAGACATTAATTAATTTAGTCAAAAGAGGAGGCTGGGTCGATGAGCGCCTGTTTGGCATACAGGTTGTCGGCAATTCGTTCCGAGATATTAAGGGAATATTAAGTTTAGCTCTTTTAGGATTGCGGATGATCGCTCGGCGTAAATTCCCCTTAAAATTTGATTCGTCAGAGGGAACGGCACAAGTGCGATCGCTCATTGAATCCGTGCAAAACTTAAAGTCTAAAACATCTGAGGAGGACGCTGTTTCCAAACCATGAATTCTGAAACATCTACATCGAGTCAATCCTCCCAAGAGTCGCTTAACCAACCCGAACCGGCTTTTGGCTGGACTCCCTATGCCGAGCAAATCAATGGGCGCTTTGCCATGATTGGTTTTATCGGTCTATTATTACTAGAATTGCTCACGGGTCAAGACCTATTCACCTGGTTAGGCCTGCGTTAATCGGGTTGCAGATTGAAAAATTAGAAGGTTACAGGTTGGAAGGTTAAACGTTATCCTTCCAACTTTTATATCAGTCGCCAAGGTGATTAGGACACAGGCAAATCCTGAAACCTTTAGCAGTCAATATGCATCCATTCTGCATAAAAGCCCTGGAGCCCTCTGCCTTTTGCTATAACGCTTTGAAAATAAGACTTCATACCAAATCCGCTACAATTGCCCCCTTTTTGAAATAACCACTCCAGGCACAGAGTTCGCTCCAGAAGAGAACATGGAGGGAATTATAAAGATAAAAGGGGTGATAGATGCGGATTTGGTATCAAACGTTCCAACTTTCAGCCCTAACGGACTGTCAAACGGTATCGACCACGGCCTGTCCTATCATAAGCATTAACAATCACGCTATAAGTGCCAGTACGAGGCAACGTGATTGTCAGCTCAGAATTGGGATTGCTCTGACTAATGTCGTCATTTTCAGCAATTAGCTGCTCGTCTGAGTCCAGCAGGGCTACATACGTATCAAAATCTGGACTTGCTAGGGAAATTGTTACCGACTGACCGGCACGACCTTCAAACCTGTATTGTCTATAAAGACTGCCATCAGTAGGCAGCACCGGTGCCCCCGGTCCAAGAATCCCTTCTTCCTGCAAAATAAAATTTCCCCGACTGGCTGAAGTTTCAGGACGGGCAGCAGTTGCTTCCGCTCGCAAGCTGTAAGCTCCAGCTTGTCCAGCATCATAGGAGTTCGCCATCAATAGGTAAGTGCCATCGACGGGTAGTGTGGCGACAATTCTAGCGTTAGTTTGGCCACCCCCGTCATCGTCTTGAGCCACTTCATTGCCACTGGGGTCGATCAGAATCAAATAAGCATCGACCTCTCGACTAGTCATATCAATTTGGACTCGCTGGCCTGCTTTCCCTTCAAAGGAATAAAGGTCAAAGAAGCTATTATCTACTGGTAAAACATTGCTACCCCGACCCAGTCTGCCCGTGACAGGGGAACCATTGAGCGCCAGCAATTTAGGGGGTACATTGCCGGGAACTGGGCCTTGCCGTTGAGCAGTACGGGGAGCGCGTCCTTCTCGCACGGCAGTTAGGAAAGGCTGGACGCGGTCGAGCGCGATCGCAAATCCAATCCCGATGTTGCCAGCAGTCGGACCACTACTAAATATAGCCGTATTCACACCGATCAATTCGCCGTTGCTGTTGAGAAGCGGACCCCCAGAATTACCAGGATTAATCGCCGCATCGGTTTGAATTAAACCCCGTTCTTGGTCGATACGACTGACAATCCCGGTAGTGAACGTTCCCTGAAATCGACCGAAGGGATTGCCAATCGCAAATGCCTTCTGACCCACTTGCACGGAATTCCGGGCTAAGGTAATTGTAGGTAGGTTGTTTTGACCTTGAATTTTCAAGACCGCTAAATCCAGACCCTCTTCACCAAAACCCATCACCTCGGCTTGAAACTCCCGACCATCTGCCAGCGTCACCTTGACAGTACGGGAACCTGCGACGACATGAGCATTAGTCAGAACTAAACCATCTGGACTGATAATACTGCCACTTCCGGTACCATCCCCTGCATCAATAGAAACAACGGCTGGGCTTGCTCGTTGATAAACACGAATATTGACTTGTTCGTCAACGTCTTGGGCAAACGCGCTGTTGGGCTGTATGGATAAATTGGCAAAGCGGATGGGCGCGATTGTGTCAAAGGTAGTAGCACCAAGAGCAGCTGCGGCAGCAATTATTCCCGATGTAGCGATACGCAGTCGTTTGGTACTCATTTGTTGATGGGCGTGAATGTCGTAGGATTGGTTTAACATATTGACAACGAAGCGATGGGTAGGCTAGGTAATAGATTCCTCCCAGCTTCTTATAAGAAAAGACTCTACTCACCCTTAGTGAGTTTCTTCAAATCTAGCAACTAACAACGGGAGCATCCCGAATTTGTCAATTTAGATTTTTCACCCCCCTTAATCCCCTCAATTCAAGGGGGGAAATCGTTCTTATTCCCTCCCCTTAATAAGGGGAGGGTTAGGGTGGGGTTTGCTCTTTATGCAAAAACGGCATGCTCACCTAACAACTAGCATTCGTTTTTCAACACTTTGCCCCACAATCGGGATATTCCAATAAATTTGTAACCTGCAACCTACCAACCTTCCAAGAACTACTGAATGGGTATGGGCAGAGGTTTTCCAGAACGGTCATAAATTACAATATCCCACTGACCGTTCTCGCTAGATTCAAAAGCAATTGTACTGCCGTCAGCACTAATCGTTGGATTGCGCACGTCTGCTTGCAGATTTTCTGTGAGGTTCCGTAACTGACGGGTGTCTCGGTTGTAGAGGTAGATTCCGGAACACCCCTGACGGGTTGCAGCAAAAACGATGGTTCGACCATCTTCGGAAACGGCTGGGTTAGAGGCGATCGCATCCAGAGAATTCAGTCCCGGTAGATCGATTAAACGGCGATCGTGGGTATCAAACAAATAAATATCCTGATTCCCCCGCCGATCAGAAACAAAAACAATATACCGCCCTGCGACATTCGCCATTAATTCTGATTGGGGACTATTCAAACTGCGCCCGGCTGGATCGAAGGGAAACTCCAACAGGCGTATTCCACCTGTACAACTGGTCAACAAACTGACCAAGGTAATAACAGCGAATAGCAAGAGGAAACGCTTCACGGTCGAGATACTGATCCCCCATTCGGAATATCTAACTCAACATTACCCCCCCGGTCTAGCACTTCAATATCCCACTGACCGCGACGACTAGTTTCAAATACAATGTAGCGACCGTCAGGACTGATATTCGGATTTCGGACCCAACCGCGATAGTGAGTCGTGAGGATTTGCGATCGCTCAGTTGCTCGGTCGTAGAGAGCGACAGTTGGGCGTCCTCGATCACTGGTGATGTAGGTAATATAGCGACCGGTCAGGCTGAGACTAGGATGTTCTGCGATCGTATCTGGTTGATTCAGACGCGGCAAATAAACAACTTGCTGCGTTTGCAAGTCGTACACGATGAGTTTGCGATCGCCGTCCCGATTGGAAACAAAAGCCAAAAATTGACCATTGCCGCTCAAAGCCGGTTGCTCGTCGGTGTAACGGCTCTCAAGGGTAACAGAGTTCTGGATTTGAGCAGCCGGAGCTGGGTTACAGGCAACCATCGTAACCATAAGGCATAACCCCATACCCCAGCCAAGCCACTGCGAAATTGGCAGTCTGGCAATCAATCTTCTCACCTTGCCATTTGTTGTTTTAACAAATAACAAATAACGAAAACAAACAACGCGAGTTAGTAGTCAAAACGGCTGGGGCGATCGCTCTCTTCATCTGGAAAGTCTCTCTCCGAAGAAGAGTCTATCGGTTGGTAATCCACATAATCTTCTCTTGATGTCGTTTCCACATTCCTATCTCTAGGAGGCGGGTACGATCCCCGGTCTTCTGGGGGACGACGCCGTCTCGATCTCGGGGCTGTCTCTATTTCGTTATTTTCCGGGCGTGGGGGACGAGAACGGTTACTGCGAACAGGCCTTTCCTCCCAATCACTCTC
>JAIUYC010000124.1 GCA_020216575.1 Coleofasciculus sp. S288
TGCCCCAGAGCCAATCACTCAAACGCACGGTTTCAGCAGATACTCCAGTAGCACGTTGCTGGTACAATCGTCGCCGCCATTGTTCATTCTCAATCAGACTGCCCCACAGTGCAAAGGGTACAGCTAGCCGTGGAAAGACAACAGAGGCATCACCCAGTCGTTGAATCAAATTTTCTGCCTGAGTAGTAGACAAAGCTGGGAGGGGGACAATCTCAGATCTTGTTTGCCTATCTGGGTAAAATTGCACTGTGACCCAAAGGGTACTTAAATCTTTGGTCAAATCTTCGGCATTGATGCAATAAGTGCGATCGCTAGGGTCATAGCGACCAAGGGCTTTTATTTCCTGGTGAGTTGCGTATCCCCAAACCCGCACCCATTCACCCTCTGGCTGGATTTGTACAGACAAGTAATAATCTGCTACCCAACTGGGAATATCCACCCACTCTTGTGGCACCTCCATCTCTCCATCATCAATTGCCTCGGTTGACACCAACACGAAACGGGTTGCCCCGATTGCGATCGCCGTTCCATTCACAATTTCCCACACTGGAGGTAGAGTTGCAGAGTCAAGCCAAGTATTGGCTTCTGGAGCATATTCAGCTTGCATCCAGGCTAAAACAGCCTTGAGACAAATTTGATTGAGATAGGCATTCCAGCGACTCCCAGGCGTTGTATGTTGCTGGCTGCGTTGCCAGGACTCTGTTTGTACGGATGGCGGCACTTCTAACCACCACTCTGTTGGTTCTGCAAATGTAAATGACATCGGACTCCCCCCTTTGCGGTTACGACGAACAAAATTCAGGATCGCTGTAGTGAACTCTCAACCACTCTTTTAGGGCTAAGCTCATATCTTCTACTTGGTTGGAACCTTTAAAACTATTCACATCTTCTTGGCTGGTTACCGCTTCCTGTCCCCATTGCACCAAAGCGGCCAGCAGCGCCTCTCTCCCCCTACTCAATCGCCGTGTAACCGTGGATTGAGATATCCCCATTTCCTCCTTAATTTGTTTTTGAGTCCATCCATGCCTGTAGTAAAGCCTTAGAATCTCTTGAGATTCGGGATCAAGCTTTTCCATGGCTGCAACTAACACCTGATGCATTTGAGTTCGGAGAGCCTGTCGAGCGGTAGCCTCTTCCTCTGCAATCAGTGTTGCTAAGAGTGAGCCAGAATTGGGATCTGGCAAATCAGTATCTTGCCTGGTGTCATCGTCTAAACTAGGAGCTTGCAGACTATCCACAGGCGGATAGAGATACGTCCGCACCAAAGCCGCTGTCCTCGCCAACCACTGTTCAATCATCTCTGGACTACATTCTGGACCAGGTGGGGTAAGCTGAGTCTGGCGCTCTTTGTTGTAGAGACGGGCGATCGCTTCCGACAACTCCCGATCCGGTTCTGGTAATCTGTCTACCCCTCCAGGCTGCTCTTGGATATATAACGCCCTAAAGCAAGTGCAGGCTAATCGATACCGAGCAATTTCCGTGGCAGAGAAGCCAGCATTCTGCAAAGCCTCCACCAGTCGTCGGTTACTGACCTTCCGTAATAGCACCCAGTTCTTGCAGATATCTACCTCTCTTCGTTGACGCAGAATATCTTTCAACAGGCTGGGAAACGCAATTTTTGCGTAAGTTTTTAAGCTAGAAGACCTTTTGGGGTCAAATCCGCTGAGAACTTTGTTGACTTGAGCGATCGCCATCTGAAAGTACTCAGCTACTCCATACCGTGGACTTCTAAACCGTTCCTCTGTCCGTTGAGCAGCCCAGTAACACAGTTCTTGCAAATACGCTGACAAATGTCTACCAGCCAAGTTCGTTGGCTGAGCTGGTGTGAATTGCTCTTGCCATTGCTTATACCAGTAGAGTGCCCAGAAGTATTCTGAGGTGGAAATTTCAGATGAACACTCCTGACAATTCCTCATGCTGCGACGGAGTTGGGCATCCGTCACCCACTTGCTAAAACGGTCTGCTTCAAACTGAGCAAAGGTTGAAAAAAGTTCAGTAATTTCCTGGCGGGGACGCATAAGTTACAGATTTGAGAGGGAGTAGTGGCAATCTGAAAAATAGCAAACTTACAACATTTTCCTTGCAAATCTTAACGAGCTTGACCCTTAAAAATCTCTTTTTGACCAACTTTTGAGTAAAACCACACGTTACTGCACACTATGTAGCAACAAAAAAAGAGCTATCGCTCTACGGCTACCGATGAATTTATCGCGGCAAGTCGATGGAAAAACTTGTTCTAGAACTACCCATATTCGACTTATACGAACAACGATACCTACCGTACAAAGTCGTTTACTACAACACATTATTGCAGTACTTGTACCCAGATGTTGAATTTGCAGTCGGGGACGTATCAGGGTTCATCCAAAAGGGAGACATTGAGGGAGCAATAGCCGCCTTAGAACAGGGATGGGAAGATTTTAAAGTTGACGGTGGAACCAACTCACGACGGTTAGGGCGCTGCATCTTCGCTCGTTGCAAAGATGGAACCCAACCCAACCATTTCTTGAGGCTATTCGGAAGCAACAGCGGTGCATCAAATTATGGCAGCAATCTAACCAGCGAGTGCGAACTCATCGTCACCATGAAAGTCAAAATCCGCATCGTGAATGATGGGCAATTCAGGACAGGAGACTGCCACGCCAAAGCCTCGGCATCGTTCTTCAAGGCACTGGGACTGCAAGCCTACGTCCCGTTTCAATTCAGGGCAGTTGACCCGGACAAGTGCTGGCTTAGCAAAGGAACCGTCGCCTATCTACCTTCCCTCGATGATGGCGATGTCTCCTTAGTACTACCACGCTCCAGTTTCAAAGGCAACAGCCCTGGAAACAATGGCATCCGAGTTCCCAAGAACTTGGCATTTGGAGTAGTGCAGCTTGCCCCACGCAAGAACGGCAAGCACTGGGGAAATGTGTCCTCAAGCTACTCAGTAATCCAGTTCCTTCCTTGGAAGGCAGTGGAGCAAGACATCTTACCAAGGACGCTAGAAGAGTGCAAAAGGCTTAATGAACTGACAAGCGATCGCACCAAGTTAGTAAAACACCTCGCTGAAAACATTAAATCACAGGAGGGACCAGCTCTAGAACACATCCTCGAACACGATGTCAATGGTGTCTTGGCAACCCATCCCTGGACAGTAAAGCGAGTGCTGAACCTATTCCGGGAGTACCAGGTACAGCTAGCAACCGCAGGAGTCATCAAGTTCAACTACAGCATGGCTATGCCAGATGCCGAACTCAAGGATGGAGAAGTCTGCATCCCAGGCATCAAGGATGGAGAGGAAATTATCGTCTTCTCCTACCCGTGCAGGTGGCGGTGGGATCTCAAAGTCTGGGTAAACCGTGCTATCCCTCGATGGCAAAACTTCAGCGGTATCATCGCAGCCAATCAAGAAACATGGTTGTCCATTGGGCGAGATACGGATGGAGATCAGGTGCCTTGGATTCCCAAATCCAAGCTGCCTAATGTTGGAAATGCGATTGCGAAGTTTGGAGTTGCTCCAAAGTTATCTAAGGCAAAAGAGAAGGTTGAAGGAAGCCTCGCCGAAATTTTAGTCAGAGCAATGGACAATCAGGTCGGTCTGATCAGCCACCTCATTGCCAAAGCCAACGCATTAGGCAAGGAAAATCTCGTTCTCGAACTGGCACAGGAACTGCAAACCGAAGTCGATAGCCTCAAACACGCAGCACGCGCCACTCCCAAGGTGCGTGAGAAGGCAAGTCAAGCGATGCGGTTTGAACAAGTGCTTTGGCTCAAACACTACAGGGACAAAGATGTGTATGTCGAGCGATCGCTGCCAGTATCCCAAAGCGCAACCGATACCATCTCCCGGTTAATCCGAGCCGTCAATGAGGTATTTATCCCACCCTCATTCCGAATGGCAAACCTGCGAACGTTCGCCAGCCTCTTCCCACAGCGAGTTAGTCCCGCATGGCTAAACGCTGCCGAACAACGATGCAAGGAATATGCCCAGGATGTTGCGATCGCACTTGAACCCGCTCGACGCTACCAAATGCAGAACCAGGTGATGCCGCGCAGCGTACAAGACGAGGTAGACGAAAACCTCAAAGCCCTGTCAGCCAAGTACAAGAAGTTGCTTGATCGATGCCAAACCGCTGAGGAACGCTACAAAGCAGTCACGGCACTATGGCAAGTGCAGCACCGAAAAAACTCACCCAATGGCTCAACTGCTCTAGTGTTCATGGTTGGACTGCCGGAAATCCTAGCTCAACTCAAGCAACCTCCAATCCAGTCCTTGAAGCTGATTGGACTACAGGGTTCTGATTACCCCAATCGGGTATTTACGGGAGAAACCGTAAAAGTTGTGGTCGGCACTGATTCTCGGTTTCCCAACTATATGGTCGCTCGCGATCAGGAAGGAAAAGTGTTAGGAACTTTCACCGAAATTGATGGAATTCCCGTTCAACTCGAACAGCAGTTCAAACTAACCCTATACACCCGTTTCAATCGGGACAACAAACCCACTCGAATTGATGCATTAGTGACCCATTAAAACAAGCGACTGCCTGAAACCAATGAACTAATAGTTGATAGATGCCTCTGAAAAAGAGGCATTTTTTTCTTCAAGCTTTAGATTAAGCAATCACTAAAAGCATGGGAAAGCTAAAAACATATTTGATTCATTGGCATCCGCCTATCGGTAATTCCCAAAATCCACATGGCTGTGCGGCTCACTATTTGGGCTGTACGGATAGAAGCTTAATAGAGCGTTTTCAGGAACACTGCGAATGTCAAGGAGCAAAAATCACAAGGGGAGCTGTTTTACAAGGAAGAGAAATTTTATTAGTCCGTTACTGGGAGGGAGGATGGAGTATAGAAAAAATTATCAAAAAACGCCATAACAGCAAATTCTACTGTCCAATTTGTAATCCCAAGCAGCTATCAATCTTTGACCCCAACAACCGCAAGCAAAAGTACTTAGAGAGAATCAACCTTGAAGTCAAGCGAAAACCTATCGAATAATTTCCAAAATCTCAAACTCTAGGAGGCATGACAAGGCTTGAAAAAATGTCAATTAAGTTTCAATTTGTACCAGAAGCCACTGACCCACATTGTCTGTTACAGCGGTGGATTTTCTAGTGCTTTAGTTGCAATTGAAGTTGTGCGAAAGTTCGGCAAAGAGAGGGTAGTACTCTGCAATCACGACATTTCTAGCTGGACTGAAGATGCGGATATAAAGCGATTCAAAAAGGAGGTAGCAACATACCTTCAGTTACCAATCACCTACGTTAATATTAATGGGATAAAGGGTAGCGATGGCATCCCCGACCAATTTGATTTAGCCGTAGCTGAGGGAGGTTTCAAGTTTGGCGTAACTTCATACACCTGCTCTCGGCGACTGAAAACGGAACCGTTCCACCATTGGCTGAGAAGCAATTACTCTCAGGGAGAGTGCGTGTTATATTACGGGTTTTCTTGTTCCGAAAGCGAGAGAATTGACCGTCGCGCCAGCATCCTTGCAGAAATGGGATATGAGGTAGCTTTTCCGCTAGTAGACTGGGAACGAACCATTTACGATACCAGAGAAATTGGCATCGAGCCTCCCCGAACCTACGAAACAATGCGCCACGCCAATTGTATGGGGTGTCTCCGAGCTGGTCGCCAACACTTTTATGTTACCTATGTAAAGCGACCTGACATCTGGGAAAAAGCAAAATGGGCGGAGAAGAAACTCTACCCGTATACGATTATTAAAGGCGTTAGGTTAGTAAACATTGAAAGACTGTTCCAAGCGATGAGGGAGGCTGGAATCCCAGCAACAGAGCATATCCCGTCACAAACTTTTTGGGCAAAAGTTAGGCATACTTTGGGGGATACTTATCAGCAGCTACACTCCTTACAAAACATTTAATAACCCCCCTCTAATTCCTGATGCCTGCAAAAGCGTCACGATCACAGCATTGGCTCCCGATGGGTAAAATGGTCTTGTCGCGTACATAATAGGTTACTCAACACTTTTTTGGAGGATTCCTTTGAGTACAGAGCAGCGCTTGGATAGCATCGACCGACAACTGGCTGAGCTAGTAACAATTAGCGGGCAGCTAGTCCAAGCCACTGTGCAACAGGGGCGCAACATTGAACGGCAAGGGCAAAACATTGACACCTTGTTCGATGGCATGGGTCAGCTAATCGAGTCGTCTACTGAGTTCAGGACTCAGTTGAGAGAAACCTCCATTGAATTCCGGTCAGACATCTCTGAACTCAAAGAACTAGGCAGGCAACAAAGCGAGAGAATAGATCGGTTAGTTCAAACCGCTCAACTGCAACAGCAAAGTATTGAACAACAGGGTTCTCGGATAGAAGAACTGACCTTGACGGTGGAAAGGGTTGCTCAAACTACTGAGAGAACATCCCAGACTGTTGAACGGGTTGCTCAAACTACTGAGAGAACATCCCAGACTGTTGAACGGGTTGCTGAGACAGTTGAAAGGATAGCCCTTGTAACCCAGAGGCAGGACGAGAGGATGGAGAGGTTTGCTGCAACTACCGAGCGACAGGCACAGAGTATAGAGCAGTTAGCGTCAACTGCTCAACAACAGCAACAGAATATCGCTCAGCTAGTCACCACTGCCCAACAGCAACAGCAGTTGATCGAGATGCTACTGCAAGGGCGACTTGAGAGCGATCGCTCTGACTCTGAAGCATCCGAATGAAGTACCGATCGCTCAAATCAAAGAAATCGTTGGGTGGGTTTAATCAAGGGAAACGACAGCTTTATGAAAGAAGAATCCTTAACCAGTCCATCGCTCGTTGAGATAGCGTTGCTCCGGGCTTACGCCAACATGGATTCGTCTACTAGGGCGCTATTGGGGTCTTGCCAACTACTAATTGCCCGTAACTCTAGCTACTGGTATATCGCCTTCGCCGCCCCTAATTCTACCGTTTGGAAACGAATCGTTAAACGGCTTGAAAGCATTACCCGGCGTCTGGAACGAACCATGAGTTCCTTCATGCTGGCGGTATGCACGACAAATGACCCAGTTCTTCCAGGTGGGCTGGGCGTCGGAAGAGTAAAACGGCTCTTCCCGGTTAACGAAGTTAGGTTCGTACAAGTTGGTCATGATGACCATCCTTACTGGATAGAAGTTATTCCTGAAGATGCACTAACTCCCGTGCCGCCACCACGGTCGTCTGGAGATAATGATGAGGAAGATGATTTGGAGATTCCATTCTAGTCAGAGGGGACGGCGTATTATCCCATAAATGCTGTTTTTGGGCAAATTGCTCCTAATTGCCGTTTGTTTACCTACCTTTTCACCTGATACGGTGTATCAGAGCGCATAAGGCAGAGTCCACCTGTGAAAAATCCTAACCTCGTAAAGTTCTCAGCAATAAACTCTACGGTCATCGTCTGTAGGTAAAAACATCCCACACACGACGGACATTGCTGCCAGAGGCTCGTATTATAGTACATATTTACTACTGCATCCCCCGAAAAAGCCCTGCTTCGATTACATATCAACAGCCCCCCAGTACTCGATAGTGCGTATCGCGATGTCCAATTCCACTCCCCTTTCCCAGCAAACAGTTAATGCAACTCCTCACTACGAAACCCTGACAGGAGTAGTGGAGCGGCTAACGTATCACTCATTAGAGTCAGGCTACACAGTCGCACGCCTAAAACGCGAGAGGGCATCTGAGCTAACAACGATTGTTGGCAGTTTTGCCAACGTCCAAGCGGGACAGACGTTGCAATTAACCGGGTTTTGGCGCGACCATCCCCAGTATGGTTCCCAATTTCAAGTGACTCAATACCAAGAAACCAAACCTGCTACCCTGACGGGTCTAGAGAAATATCTGGGCAGCGGTCTGATCAAAGGTGTTGGTCCCGTAACCGCCAAGCGAATTGTTGCCCACTTTAAGCTCGATACCCTGGATGTCATTGAAAACCACATCGAGCGCTTAGCTGAAGTCAAAGGCATTGCCGCAAAGCGCATTACTAAGATTAAGGAAGCCTGGGAAGCTCAGAAAGCCATCAAAGAAGTGATGGTGTTTTTGCAAGGACACGGCGTTTCGACCACCTACGCGGTCAAGATTTTCAAGCAGTACGGCGACGGAGCGATTGCCACCGTTACCCATAACCCCTACCAATTAGCCGCTGACATTTACGGCATCGGCTTTCT
>JAIUYC010000125.1 GCA_020216575.1 Coleofasciculus sp. S288
ATCCTTCTCACCCATTACCCATTACCAGCCCAATTCGTTATCTAAACCGTATTGACATTAACCCTATTTTGGGTGCTGATTTGGCAATATGAGCGCGTCTCAGCCATAGAGCATGGACTGTTAAGCGATCAGGACACTCAATAATTAACTCTCCACCTTCTAGGTGTAAGTGACACTTCTGTAGCATTCTGCGGTAAGGTAACTTTTGATGCTGTAGGAAAATAGCGATCGCTCTCTCGCTAAATGTGGTGTAGTCCATACTCAACTGACTTGCTTATACTGCTGATAGACTCTAATTTTCATGTCGCTGACTCTACAAAAACGGGTTACTGCACGGGTGTTCGGTACAGTAACAAGTAAAAATACTCAATCCACAAAAGTCAGTAAGAGGGTTAGCAAAGAAGTTAGATAGCTAATTTTTTATTAAGTCATTTATTGATACTTATATTCAGATAGCAAAAATGGGGCGAAGGAAGTTTCGCCGCATCCTATTTTAACTAGAAATACTTTTGGTTATTTTGCAACTACCAAAAGAGTGATATCTAATCCGGTTAAATACTCTAAACTATCCGTTGGTCGTTGTAGTACCCACTCGGATTATTCGCAAGGGGTATCTCTACACCATTGACAGAAAACGATAAACCTTCAAAGAAGTGTTTATGTTCATCAAAAAAACCAGACATCTACTACTGAGTGGAATCATTATCGGTGCTGGGTTTTGGGCAATGCCAGGAGCAGCCGAAGTGAGCGATACTCAAGTCAACGCTTTCGTCGAAGCACTAAGGATTGCGGCTCCTCCCAACCGTCCGAATGATGGCATGTACAGTCCTTGGCAAGTTTTACCGGGCATCATTCCTGACTGGACGAAACGGTGCATCGGACAGTCAATGACGCCGGAACAATTCGAGGCTAATACGGACGCAGCACGGCGCACTGTAAGTTGTATAGCGCGGCGGGAACTTAATAAACAAATGGGTGAAACTGGGAATGATGACACTGCGGCGGCTCGTCGTGCCGCCTGTTGGTGGATGACGGGAAACTACTCTGGTTGTGGCGAAGGTGCGACTGCTACCTATGTCCAGAGGGTGGTAGATGCTTACAAACAACAGCTTGCCGCGAAGCGCTAGGGTATCAGTTTGTAGACTCTTGCTTATAGGCCAAGAAATCACCCCTTGCTAAGGGGGGAAGTTACACACAATCTTGCTCCCTCCCCTTACTAAGGGGAGGGCTGGGGAGGGGTTCTACGGCTTAATTAAATGTCCCTCCAACTTGCGATAATTTGCAATTCGCCTCGCACGCTCTATTGGCGGATACAGAATCATCATTGCTAAGGGGGAACTCGTTCCTAAAATTGCCTGCATTACCCACGGATGAGAAAATCCTAGCTTGCAGCCAATTCCCAAGCTAATGCCCAAACCCGCTGACAACAGCGCAACTCCGATCGCCAGCGTCTTACTAAATCCTCGATTCAGGCAACTTTGAGCGACACCTTCGCCCTCAAATGCCGCCATAAATACCACTGCATCCACAGCCGCAAAGGCAGCAATTGCTGCATCGGTGACGCGAAACTCAGCGCCGAACCCGGCAACAAACATTGCTGCCACCCCAGCAAAAAATACGGCAGCAGCCGTATCCAGCGCTTTCAACGGGACGCCGAACTTGGCTCTAAGTTTAGAGACTAAACCAGAGATCAAGTCAGTCGTCACAGCTGCTGCCACGCCGAGCACGGCGACAAATGAGGACACCAATAAAGCGATCGCCATTCCTAGTGAACCACTTTTGCTGACAATTCCTTCCCAAGCCGCTGTCTCAAACCAAGTCGCAGCGGCGGCAAATAGAACCAATAAAGCAAGGGAAGGATAGGGGAGTTTTTTCGTCGGAACAGGAACGGGAGCAGTCTTAACTTTTATGGGTAAAACGTGTGTTTCGGGTTGAGAATTTGTATGAATTAATATCTCTCGCTCATAAACGTTGTTAGCCATGAGCTTGCGAGTATCAACGGTGATTTTGCAAATTGCTTGATTGTTAACAAAATGAGCTTGGTTCAACCCAATCCATTGATGATAATCGGGCGTGTGAGGGGGGTCGCTTAGATGCGCGGCAACTTCCCAACGGCTTTCTAAAACGGTATCCGGGACAGTGTTACTAATTGCGATCGTCTGTGTTATCGTTTCGCCCAGCCTCTTAGCCGTAAATTCTAAGCACGGTTGACTGAGCTTCACCTCAGGAACCCGAATCACATAGATAGGTTGGAGCGCTTCCAGAGCACTCTCCGCATCAGGAAAACGGTCTTTGGGTTTCAGTTCCACCATCTTTTGTAACCACTCAATCCAGCGCAGGCTGAGTTGGGGGACAAGATGCTTGAAATTAATGCGGTAGTCCTCATCAATTAAGTTACTAATGGCAGTAGACGGTGTGCCAGTCAACAAACAAATCAGAGTTGCTCCCAAACCATAAAGGTCTGACGCCTTTGTCAACTGCCGATTAAAGAGCTGTTCTGGAGCCATGAAGCCAATTGTGCCTTTGGCGACGCTGCTCACCGTCATTTCCGCCTCACCAATCCGAGCTAGACCGAAATCGACAAGGTAAACCTTGATATTGTCATCAACAAGAATATTTTCCGGCTTAATATCTCGATGACTGACGGTAGGGATGCGATTTTGCAGGTAAACCAGGATATTGAGTATAGAAACAGCAATTTGCTTGATTTCATCCGGGTCAAAGCTGCGAGGTACGGCGAGAGACGGTGCGTTTTTGTATTCTTGCACCAGGCAAAAGCCATTAGGGGTTTGAAAAGATCCCAAGTAACGCGGGATGCCGGGATGGTTTAGTCCTCGCAAGACTTGGATCTCCCGCTCTATTACGTCATAGTCCGACCACTGGGTGTTGCGTTGGGCAAACTGAAACTGTTTAATGACAACGGGAATTCTCTTCGTCTCCTCCTTCTTAGGAGGAGTAAGGGAAATGGCAAGGTAGGTCACTCTTCCACCGCTGCGATTGTGTCCCAACTCTCTGACTACCCTGAAACCGTGGCTGGACAAATCTGGAAAATTGCTCATGAGTGTGAGGAGAAAGGCATGTCTTCGTGCGAATTGCCCTATCCTTCAGGAAATTCTCCTCTTGCTCCGGAAGACTTGGCTTTTGGAGAAGGAGGAACGGGCATAGCTCTACTTGCCACGCATTGGAGCGCGTACACGTATCGCATTTATCCACGATACCGTTAACTCCCCTGAATGACAGCGATCGCACTGATTTAGGGAGCCTACATTTAACGAAGTCAGGACTTACGCAAAGAAAGCCTCTAAACCACCAATTGTAGGGGTACGATATATCGTACCCCTACCAGATGTGGCTTCTGTGCGTAAGTTCTAGAAGTGAAATACGCTAGTTCGCCTTCAAAAGCTGGCGGCGATGGGGGAGATTAGGGAGATTGGGGAGATTGGGTTCCCTGAAAGTATTCCCTCACCTTCCCCTACTTATTTCTTATGTAGGTGTAAATTCCTTCAAATTCGCCATCCGTAAGCTAAGCTATTGGATGTTTAAAAATTCTTTTCTAGCCTATTTGTTTACTACATCTTAAAACTATTGCTTCCTTTTGTATTGTTTCTGTGAAGTTTAGAGGGTAGATATTTGGGGAACGTAAAGCGTCCCTTTATACTGTAATTAGGAAATATGATTCTTCACACAAAGAAACTTAATCCATTTAAGGGTGTCTTTAAACAGTAGTGTAGTGTATTCTCCCTAATTTAATGACTAGTGCAGCGTGGCGGAAATAAGTATCCAGTTGAAAAAGGTTAAAAAGCTTGAACAGCAAGCTTTCTTCCCTTCTGCCTTGGAGCATTCTGCCTTCTTGTACTAGTAGTGCGGTTAGGGAGAGAGCGCGATTGCTACGACGGAACAGGTAGGACAACTTTCACAGGGGACATCACCACAATAACGTGATGGTAATGAAAGTATGTCAAGACTAGCATCCAACGGAAAATTCGCACCGGAACAATTGCTTGCTGAACGATATCAAGCGGTTGAAGTCCTAAGCAACGAGAAATGGGGTCAAACCTATATTGCTCTGGACACACATCAACCCCATCATCCTAAGTGCCTGATTAAACAGTTGCGCCCCTGGGTTAACGACGGGAGCGGTCTTTCTGCGGCTAGAGATCTGTTCCAACGGGAAGTCGAAATCCTGGAAGTGTTGGGTCAACACGGACAAATTCCCCAACTCCTAGATTGCCTAGAAGTTGAGCAAACGTTCTATATTGTGCGAGAATTTATCCCCGGACACTCCCTGAGTGCCGAACTATCCCCTGAGTCACCCTGGAGTGAGGGGCAAGTCGTCCAGTTTTTACTGGAGGTTCTCAACATTCTGGCGTTCGTTCACGAGCAAGGAGTCATTCACGGCAACCTCCAGCCAAGCAATCTCATCCGGCGAGTGCAGGATGGCAAGCTTGTTTTAACAGACTTCAGCACCATCAAGCAAATACAGACACCACTGGTTGGAATTCGATTCAGCGCCAACGCAGCGCTATACGCATCCGGATATATACCAATGGAGTTGGCTCTGGGGCAGCCCTACCTCAGCAGTGATATCTATTCTTTGGGTACGATCGCAATTCAGGCACTGACAGGACTCAATCCTAAACAGCTTTTAAAAGATCCTGAAACTGGGGAAGTGGTTTGGCAGCAGCAGGTGAGAGTCAATCCCACTTTGGCTGATATTCTGAGTCAGATGGTTCGCTACTCCTGGGAAGGGCGCTATCAAGATGCTTTTGAGGTTATTAAGGCACTCAAGTTTCTTGTTGGTACCCACCCAGAAATGGAAGAGGAGTGTCAGATTTTGAGTATTAAGAAAGAAGAATCGCAGAACCCTGAAGAGAATGGACACAGTTCTGAAGCGGATGGAGACAGCCTCCCCTCAACCGTCATAGAAACCACTCAAGTCAAAACTCCCACCACTTCTCCCAATTCGCCTGCCTCGAAGACATTTCAGAGCAAGCATATGAAGGCAGCCGGTGTTACCACCTCTCTAGCTTTAGCACTCGGCGCTAGTGGCTACCTGATTCTCAAAGGAACCAATTCCGTAGGCCAGCCCGATCCGGGCTCGGTTGCCTTGGAACAGGCAAGTCAAAAGTATCAATCTGGCGAGCTTCAGGAGGCACTCGGCCTAGCTAAGTCTGTCTCCCCTGAGAGTCAAGCTTACCCGGAAGCTCAAAGCGCAATCGATCAGTGGCAAAAAGACTGGCAAAAGGCTCAGGCTCAAGAAGCAGCCATTAAGAAAGCCTTTGCTCAACAGCAGTGGCGGGATGTCCTTGCCAAGGCACGTCAGCTACCAGATGTAGACTTCTGGCACAAGAGAGTAGAGCCAATGGTTCAGCAAGCTACAGCTAAACTCGAGAAGGAAGCGTATCAGTTATTACAGCAAGCTTACGAGCAAGCCGTTGCTAAAGACTTTGCTGGAGCGTTAAACACCTTCAAACAGATTCCTCAAGAGACAAAAGCCTACGCTTTGGTTGAAGAAAAAACGGCTGAATACGACCAAAAACTCAAAATTAGAGCCAACTACTTACTCCAACAAGCCTACAATCGGGCAGCAGCTAGGGATTTTACGGGAGCGTTAGAGCATCTCCAGAAAATTCCAAAAGGTACGCCTAGCTATGCAATCGCTCAACAAAAAATTGCGGAGTACACTCAAAAGCAGAACATCAAGGCTAACCATTTACTCCAGCAGGCTTATGATCGAGCTGCTGTCAAGGACTTTGCCGGTGCCATAGGATACTTGAAGCAGATTTCTCAAAACACGCCTACCTTTGCTAAAGCTCAAGAAAAGTTGGCGGAGTATGCCAATAATCTACGCCGCAAAGGGGCAGTGTAAAGCTCTCCCCCTGCCTCCCCTGCCTCCCCTGCTTCTCACCATCCAACTTAAATGCCGATTAGCTTAGATAGTAGGTAGAGTGCAATCTCCTCACCAAGAGAAAGTGCGATCGCACTTTCTCTTGCCGTTTTGCTGCTGTGAAGTGTTTCGTTATGACGTATAATGTAATTCGAGTCTATACTCAGCTAGAACAGGGAGAGCAGTGGTTGCAACAGTATCAGGGACGCAAACCCGTACTTGCTTGCATTTTAGGATTTACCGCCACAGGGTTGATCCCCGGAATTTCTGCCGCAGGTGCAACACCGGAAGCTCGCAAATATACTGCGATCGCAGATGCTGAATTTTTAGCTAACGGCATCACCCCACACCCTCAATATCCCCTGCCACCGCTGGCAGCAGGGGCATCACCCGTCCTAATTTCCCGTGCTGTCGTCGAAGCTCTTAACCTCCCCGTTTATCTGTTCAACGCGGGTTTACCCCAACCTCCATCCGTACCTGCCATTGACTTAGGTGGTGTCCCTGCCAATTGCCTCACGTCAGGAAACGCCCTACCTTTGGCAACCGTGAAACATCTCTTCGAGCAAGGCTTAAAGTGGGGTGAAAAGCTAGCGGCAATTGCGGCTGATGGATATCTCATTATCGGCGAGTGTGTGGTGGGGGGAACCACAACTGCCCTCAGCATCCTCACTGGTTTAGGCTTTGCGGCTGCTGGCAAAGTCAACAGCAGTCACCCCACCTGTAATCACGCCCAGAAGTGGGAGATTGTGCAGGCAGGGTTGAGGAGATGGGGAGAGCGGGAGAGTGGGAGAGCGGGAGAACCTCACCCCTTCACCCCCTCACCCCCTCACCTCCTCCCAGAAGTCCCCTCATCTTCAAGGGTTGACCCATTTAAGCTAGTAGCAGCGGTGGGCGATCCAATGCAGATTGCAGCAGCAGGAATGGCGATCGCCGCCAGTCGCAGCAGTGGTGTTCTGCTGGCTGGGGGAACGCAAATGCTAGCTGTTTATGCCTTAGCACGAGCGTTGGCACAGCACAGCCTTGCCCCACACACATCTGCCACAGATTTTGTCGAGTACTATCCCCTGATATGGCAACCCACACAAGTCGTAGTGGGAACGACTCGCTGGGTGGCAGAAGACTCCACCGGTGATACGGTTGGATTAGCAATGGATATAAGTGACGTGCCGCTTTTGGCAACGAGATTGAGCTTTGCTACCTCTCGTCATCTTCAGCTGCAAGCCTATGAGCGGGGATATGTCAAAGAAGGTGTGGCTGCTGGCGGATGCGCGATCTCTGCCCACCTTTACAGAGGCTGGAATTCAGCGCAATTACTTCAAGCGATTGAAGCCTTGGTAGAGCGATACTGCCAACGTTAATACAATTTTATTAAGTCAGTGAAAATCTTGACAATAGCGACTTGTAGGAAAATGGATTGCATCAGCAGCACTCGGTTTTTAATCTCAGCTCAAGTACGCTTCACAGGTATGTGGCTGTACTTGCGAGCAATACCGCAAACGATGTTGTTGCAATAGTTGTAATGACTCCTACACTGACGGGTGGCAAATCTTCTGCAAGTAAGTAAAGCTGTCCTTTGTCTGCTTCTAGTACCCTATGGGTCGATTTGGGGCTTTTTTCCTTTTACATCTTAAGAGTGGATTCTACGAGCTAGTAACTGTTCCTCTAGAGCCGCAATGCGATTGTACGCCGCTGTCAGTTGAGCGGTTAAGCGTTGGACCTGAATGTCACAAGAAAGGGGAGTCTCGCTATTCTGGTGAGAATTGCTGAATTCCGTTTTGCCATCCATTAGGACATCCTTATGTTCCATCACGGAATCAAGAAGGCTTGGACTCCGATCCGCATGCGGTTTGGCTTTTGCAACAGACGGGGAGGAATCAAAGGTCGAATGTTGCTGCTGTTTAATTTCAGATACAGATTCTGAGAGTTGACAACTCAGATGCTCTATTTTTTGGTAGAGTGCATCAACCTTATGAGTTAATGTGACAATTTGCTTTTGAACTGCATCCATGCGATCCCAATTCCCATAACTTGGTTCTCTATCATGCTAGTCACTTTCGAGTAAAAAACACCCTTGAGTGCGGATTCATTTAACTATTTGATAAGGTTGCGTAACAAATCCGCTCATTGATTTCCCAAAATTCCCATTGAGAAAAATTGCCTAGTCTTTCAATATACTTATTTTATCTTTCGTTAGCTCCTATTTTCA
>JAIUYC010000126.1 GCA_020216575.1 Coleofasciculus sp. S288
GAGGAGTGGAAGTTACATTAATGTTGGAAGGAATCTCTATGGGGGCATAAGGAGGAGGAAAGAACGTACTGGTTAATCCTAATCCCTTAACTAGACGATGAGCTGCTTCTAGTTGTACGGCTTCATCCCAATTCATTTCGACGGGAGCTAGAAGCCTTGCTAGAGTGACAAAAAATGCTGAGATGAGCATTAAACCAAAGACTTTTGGGTTGTCTTGGCTGAGGTAATAGAAGTAAGCTTTTATTTTGTTCATCATGGTTCTGCCTCTTCCTAATTTCTCAAGTTATGGAATAAGGACTCTGATGATTCACTGCTCTATTAGCTTTCACAAACAGATTGATAAAGGCTTAGACATCAGAGCTAAAAAAATTTTAAACTTACAATTAAGTTATTTCCGCTAGCTACGAACAATTGCTAAATATTGTCCGAGGGAAGGTAAGCCTCCGATTGCTGGTAGTAGGTAGCGTGACGTACACAGCACACCCAAAGCCGCTGCGGTTGGCACATCAAAAAAACGCATATAAAATACAATCAATGCAGCGTCACGAGTGCCTACACCCGCAAACGTTAATGGCAGCAACCCAGCCAATATTGCCAGCGGTGCCAGCGCCAAATTAACCAGAAATGGCACCCAAGCGTTGAGAGCAAGAATAAACAACCAAATTTGTAAGAGGTGGAGAAACCAAATAAAGACGGAAATTCCAGTAATTTTAAACAATTGGGCTTTGTCTCGCCAAAAATAATCATGCATTTCCCCCCAAGACATTTGCAATTTTTCAAACTTTAATTTGAGCTTTTTCGGTGCAAACCGTTTACCAATTAAAAAGAATATCTGGGCAAATTTTCGGGAGCTGAGAAGTAGTATACCGATCGCAAATCCCAACGCCACACCAACTGTCATTGTCCAGAAGAGTAAGTCCTTTTGGGGATACAGCATTAACCCGAATGCGCACCACAGCAGCAGCGACAGCATATCGCAGGCTTTCTCAAACACCACGAGAGATAGAGACAGCGAACCACTTAAATGTCCCTGCTCCCGGATGAAGTAAGCTTTCGCAATATCACCCATCTTCGAGGGCAGCACCATATTCAACGTACTAGCTGCCAGGATCAGGCGATTGGCTTCCCCAAATCCGAGTTTTGCTCCTTGAGGCATCAGTTGCTGCAATCGCCAAGCTGTGAACATCGTCAGTGGCACTACCATGCCAAGGCTAATTGCCATCCACCATCCATTGCAGTTTTGGAATACCTGAATGAGTCCCTGGAAATCAATTTTCCAGTAAATGACTCCCAGGATAATTAGGCTGACGGCAATAGAAATCAATCGTTTCATTTCAAAGATTCTGTTATAACTTTAGCGCTTGATAGGTGTGAGTTCCTATACTTTACTACCATAAATTGAGAGATTTTCGCGTAACCAATGGAACCAGTTCAAATTTCCAATCTTGTGTCACTGTTAATTTTTTTCATCGTTTTAATCGGCAAGACGCCCGTGAACAGCAACATAAAAACTCTGTTAATTAGCTTCCTGTTTTACTAGCTTCCAAAGACGAATAGGACGAAGCTGTGAGATAAGTTCTAGATTCTTACTGAAAACTTGTTTTGCTTCTTGCCAAAATTTATGTTGATAGATATTTCCCTGGATAAAAGTTAGCTTGGTAGCCAGAAGATAGGCAACAGCTAGCTGAATTCCTAAATAACAGGGGATTAAATAGCGATGAGTACCTGAGCGCTGTCCTCCTACGATTAAGTCTGGCAGCATGAGAGCCAACGCATTGACACCAACTAAGGTTACGATAAATAACCAAACCTGTGCTGGAGCCTTACGGCAGAGAAAGACAAAAGAATATCCCATTAGGAGAACAAGTAGGGGGAGTAAAATCGATGAGGCTTTTTTCAGGATTGATGCGTTGATACTTCTGTAAATCTTCAATACCAATTTCATGACCATCGAAGATTTGCTCTGCTACCTCTATTTGTCGGTAACCTGAAATTCGTAATGAGGTGTAGGTTTCATCGACCCAATACACTCTTCGATCAAGATTGACGAACCTAAAAAATATACCCAGTACCAACAATACAATAATCAAAAACCGTAACCAAACTGGAAAATAGCCCCAGTGCGTTGTCAATTGGGTCGTTCGTGACTCAATCCTATTTGGGATAAATGGCAACATCTTAATACCTCCCTGACCCTGGGTAGTTCCCGTAAAGAACTCCTTGAAAAACTATGCCAAGTTCTTGCAAGAGAGTTTCCTATTTAAGTGCGGTCGAACTTTCAGGAGTGAAGCCTGTTAATCTTACTCAACAAACCGAATTTAATTTTTCCAGACGACTAAAATAACGCCGCTGACAATTAGAGCTAAGCCAACTAGACGACTTACTGGAATCGCCTCTCGAAATAGAAAGTAACCGATTAGAACTGAGAAAACGTAACTTAAAGCAATTGATGGACCAACAACACTGAGCTTTACGCGACTCAAGAGAATAACTAAACCAACTGCTCCTAAGCCGTAGCAAACCATACCGGCTAGCAGTTCTGGAATTGTGAGAATGCCCCAGATCCGGCTTATCAAACTACTCGCGCTTACGGCTGCAATCTTTAAGGCTCCTGCTTTCAGGAAATATTGCCCCACTGCACCAATTGAAACCGTCATAAATAACAAAGTCAATTCTTGCGGGGTCACGGAGAATCCTCATTGATAATTGGCCATTGGTAATGGGTTATTGGTAATTAGGGAGGGTTAAGGTTGTCCCGTTCCCCCTCACCCCTTACCCCTTACCGTCAGTGCAGTGTAGCAGTTCGTTAATTTGACGGCTTTCCAGGAGTTTTACCTCCTCAGAGTGTTTTACAGAACTGATGAACTCTTAGTTGCTCGATGACCAACTGAGATGTTGCAAGCCAACATTGATGGCTGACTTGAGCGTTGATAGGTCTGAAGTCAGCATCTTCATGTAGGTCAAAATGGGGGCGGGACGGAACGCCCATTCCCGGAAGGCGCGTTTTTGCCAGTACAACAAGCGCTCAGCCGGTAAGTCTGGATAATCGAGAACCGTGCCTTTGTCCATGTCTACTTGCTCCCATCGCGTTCCGGGACGGAACCAGCCATTTTCCACGACTTCAAAGAAGAAGGGCGTACCGGGATAGGGGGCTGCGACGTGGAACAGGGCGATGTCTAGAGGGAGTTTCTTGGAAAATTCAATCGTTTCTCGAATTGACGCTTCGGTTTCACCAGGTAGGCCGATGATGAAGTAACCCCAGTTCTTGATCCCAGCTTTTCTGGCTTGAGTCAAAGAGAGGTGGGCTTTTTCTGGATACGCGCCTTTACGAGCGTGTTTGAGAATCTGTTCGTTGCCACTCTCGATTCCCCAGGAAATCAGCCAGCAGCCAGCTTTACCCATTAGCTCGAGCATTTCTTCGTCAACGTAATCCACTCGACTGTTGCAAGTCCAGCGAAGGTTGATTCTTTGCTCAATCATCAGCTTGCATAAACCGATGACTTGGTCGCGATTGACCGTGAATAGGTCAGCGTACATGTGAATGTTGTTCATGCCCAGTTGTTTGAGCATCCACAACTCTTCCATGATGTTCTCGGGCGATCGCACTCTAGCACTAAATTGATAGCTGACGTGCTTGATGCAGTAGGTACAAGCTGCTGGACAGCCTCTGCTGGTGACAATGAAGGTAAACGCTCCCTTGATCATCGGCATCCGGTACTTTTGTAACGGCAGCAGCTTGTGCATGGGGAGGGGCAAGTCATCCAGCTTCTGGATAAAGGGTCGGGTGGCATTCATGACAATCTCGTCGCCATGCCGCCACACGAGTCCTTTAATGCCGCCCATGTCAACTTGACCGTCTTCGGTAATCGCTGGCTTGTAGGCGAGGTCATGAGTGTCGAAAAGTTTTTTAATTTCTGGCGATCGCTGATCTAACTTCCCCTCGATATGATCCAGTAAGTCGCGCAGGGTCAGCTCTGGCTCTCCCACAAGGATAAAATCTAAGGCAGGGTAGGGGCGCATTGTCTCTCTGGGCATCGGGGTAACGTGAGTCCCAAACGCGATCGTGTAGGCTCCCCGTGCCTTCGCTAGAAACACGCCATACATATCATTTTCCAGAGTGGGCGCGGTTACCTGGGTGAGATAATAGCGGGGTTTGTACTTGTCGAGTAAATCCGTAAACTCCGGCCATCTCATGCGCTCAGCATTAGCGTCCACAATTTTGACCGTATAAACGGGGTGGAGCATCGCTGCCAGTTGCGCCAGCGAGACTTGTGGCCAAATCATATTCTCGCGCGATCGCCGCCCGACTCGATGTTGCGTCCGAATCCAGATTTCCCCATCCGGTGTCGGCGGGTTAACTAGCAGAATATCGACCCGCTCTCCCGACGCATCCTCCAGTAACCCTTGGCGGACGATTTCATCGGTGTTGGGGAATTTTGCCATCGGCACCTTCAGCGCCGCACGTCTTCCCCGATTCTCTAGCATGGCATTGCGGTTTTCTTTAGGCATTTGATATCTCCGTATTACACGAGTGGATTGTGAAACTGAATGAGTTCACTCAAGCCCGCTTAAATAGTTATCTTTAGCATGGGTCAAACGATTTGACTCCTGAGTGAGGACGAATGACAAAAAACGACAATCTCTCAAGAAAGGAATTAAACGGACTCGATCTTACCCTCAACTACACAGCGCCGATGTCCTTCGGTGTTAGATTCATGTCCGCATCCCCTTGCATCAGGCTCACCTCCATGTCCTTTTGGGTGAGGATCTCTCGCTGACTCAACTCCTCAAGCACGCGCAAGATTATCCAATAAATGATGAGCTGTATACCCAGCAAGACGCTCATCGCGCTCCCCAACAGATACAGCCACAGGCGGTCAATTTCCCAACCATTCACGCCCAATGTTAAGCTGAGGCCTCCCAATGCCAAGCCAGCAATGATGGCTAATATTCCCATCCAGCCAAAATGGTGGTCTAAGGGTGGATTGAACAACCGGAAACCAAATAAACCTTGCCGGATCGGCCGCTTGTTAAACAGTGACACTAAGTAATTGAAGGTAACGCCTAAGGCGAAGACGTTAATTCCGATTAAACCCGCAACTAACCCGACGAACAGCGTAACGATTGCCCACGGTCCTAAGACCGTCACTCCACTTAACCGCTCAACAATCAGTTCTAAAATAATGGCAGCAGACAGCCCCATGCCGAATAAGCCGACCATGCCCAGGATTCGGACGGGATTATAGGTCATAGCCGTCCAGAGAATCGATCGCAAGAAAATCGTTCCATCTCGGACAACACTTAACTTAGAGCGCCCCACCCGTTCGCTGTAGGGAATGGGGACTTCTGCCATCGTAATGTGTTCGTGAATTGCCCGCGTACTCATGATGGGAGTGAGGTTTAAGCCATCGGGTAGCGGGTAAATTCGCTCCAAGATATCACGTTTAAAGACGCGCATGCCACTGGCGCTATCGGTAACCCGTTGCCGGCTCACAAGGCTGAGAAGAGTGGCGAAGAAGAGATTGCCAACCCGGCGAGTGAGCGGCATTTGACTCTTCGCCCCCGCCATACGGGAACCAATCACCAATTCTGCACCGTTGAGGGCGGTTTGACAAAGTTGAGGAAAGTATTCTGGGGGATAAGTGCCGTCGGCATCGAGAAAACCAATCAGTTCTCCTTTTGCATAAGAAAAGCCGGTTTTGAGCGCACCGCCGTACCCCTTATTTTGAGGGTGGCGGAGCAGCGTTACCCCTTCTATGCTGCTGGCAATCTCACCCGTTTTGTCGCGGGAGCAGTCATCAACGACAATCAGTTCTAGGTTGTCAACGCCGACTTTGGCAAGTTCACCCTTGATGGCGAGAACGCGATGAGCGATTTCAGCGATGCCATCTTCTTCGTTATAGGCAGGAATAACAACTGAAAGTGTAGTCACGAGCGACCCTCCTAATGGTCGTGGTAGATAACGCGATTTGGTTTGTGCGGACGGTTTTTTTCGATTGTCTGAATCGGTCTAGCGGGAACACCAGCGACAACGGTATGGGGGGGTACGTCTTTTGTGACAACCGCCCCAGCGGCAACAACTGCGCCTTTGCCTATGCGAACACCATCAGTAATAATTGCGCCTGCACCCAACCAAACGTCATCTTCGATCGCAATGCCTTCAGCGGTAATTCCTTGTTCGACAAATGAACGGGTTGGGTCGTCAAAAACGTGATTGACAGCAAGAATCTGGGTGAAGGGCGATGTATAAACGCGATCGCCAATCTGAACTCCACCTTGTCCTCGAATAACGCTATATTCCCCAATCAGACTATTACTGCCAATCTTGATACCAGAGTGGGGTAAATCTCGAAAGTTATAAACGTGGAGAACAGCCCCGTGCATGACCAGGGTGTTCGAGCCAATTTCGATCCCGTGGGGGCAGGCATGCAAGTACACCCCCTGATCGAGGTAAACGCCCTGAGCGAGTTTGATGTTGCTAGCAAACCGCAAGCGCACACCATTCTCTATAGCAGCCATCCCCTCCATCCGGAGAACTAAGCGGTAGAAAACAGCACGTATCCCAATGCCAACAATTGTGGGTATCCAGCCAAAAAGTGCCAGAATTGCTTGCTCCCACAGATAGCGTCGCCATCCTGAAGCTTGACGACTAAGATAGAGATGGATACCCTGAATAAGGGACATCTTTAAGGGGACTCCTCCTCACAGGTTCTGCCCTGCGAAGTAAAGTGGCAAGGGTTGGCTAAAACAGGACTACACCCTTTCTTGATGTTGGCTTCAAGCTCTTTTCTCCTTGAGTAGATAGGCTTAATCCTCTTAGATGAGCTAGATGATACTTTAGGATTAAGTTACTCCCTGAAAAGAAAAATCGCAAGGAGTGAAAGTTAATCTTCACTAATACTTTAAAAAGCTAAGTCCGCCTCTTTCGGTTTAAATTGCTGTTAATTTTAAACGAAACAATAGGCAATTCTTGGTAACTAAATAAAAATTTAACGATCGCCCTAAGGGTTAGTGGTTAGTGGGATGTATGCAAGATTCCTACACCTTCTTCAGGCTTCATGCAGGTTGTGATTTAATTACTGTGGGAATGTCTGCAATAATTCGTGAGGCGATCGCTTCTGGTGTATCGCTGGTATTTACAGGGATGCGAAGGTCGGCTTCCGCATAGAGATTGCGTCGCTGATCGAGGAGCGTTTGCAGCGCCTGGGCGGGATTGGGGGTTTGCAGGAGAGGGCGAGTGGTATCATTTTTCAATCGTTCAATTAATACCTCCACAGGTGCGTCCAACCAGACAATCAAACCGTGGTGTAGGTAGCTCCAGTTCATTCGTCGCAGTACAATACCGCCACCCGTAGCAATAGTCAAGTGATTATAAGCCGATAATTCTGACAGTACCTGAGCTTCTAACTGTCGAAAACTATCTTCACCATCAGCGGTAAAAATCTCATTAATCGTTTTACCGGCAATTTGCTCAATCAGTACATCGGTGTCAAAGAAACGGTAGCCTAGCTGTGGCGCTAGCTGTTGTCCTACCGTTGTTTTGCCTGTCCCCATCATGCCGATGAGAAAAACATTGATTCCCTTTAATAACTCACTCACTTAAGAATCTGATTAAATTTTTGTGGACATTTACGATCCTACATGGTTCTTGGCTTCAGACGCTGTGGCTCGGAATGCAGTTAGGATACAGTGTCTTTGGAGTTTTCTGTTCCTCCATTTGCTCCGTTAGCTTTTGAGCAACATAGATTCTAATCATTGGTTGTTGCGTGAAACTGCTAGATTTCTTTTCAATTAGCGATCGGCGTTGCAAGGATTCTACAGCTTCTATTCGCTCCCAACTTGATACGCTGGGTATCAGCTCCTCCGGCCATCCAGGTAGTGTCACCACCTCGTGATGAATGGCGAACCCGTACATGACTTGCCGTTCTAGAGCTGAGAGACGATTGAATTGCTGGTCTAACAGTTCACGGATATCACCAAAGACGAAACCTCCTTCGGTTAAGAATCTAGTAGTATCCCCATCAAAGATATCTTGAATCGTCGTTGTCACAATTTTTAACATTAACGGATTACTAGCGTAAAGCCGCACAAGTATCTGCTGTTCTTTCTCTGA
>JAIUYC010000127.1 GCA_020216575.1 Coleofasciculus sp. S288
CCTGATCAACGACCTTACAACCCTCAAGCAAGCTGACGCAGAACGCGAACGCTTGTTGCAAGAACTCCAGACTGAACGCGCCCGTTTTGAAGCCGTCTTGCAACAGATGCCTGCAGGGGTGATGATTGCAGACGCCGCCTCAGGCAAGCTAATTCTCACCAACGAACAAGCCAAGCAGATGATTGGGTATGCCTACGAACAGTCCCTTGTGATCGAAGAGTATGAGCCAATTGTTCCATTTGAGGGCTTTCGTTTAGATAGTCAGCGCTATGCGCCTGAAGAGTATCCCCTCGCGCGATCGCTGCGCACCGGCGAAGTCGTCGCAAATGAGGAAATGAAGCTACACCGAGGTGACGGAAGATGCATTTTTATGAGTGTGAACTCGGCACCGATTCTAGATAACCAGGAGCAGATTGTTGCAGCGGTTGTAGTCTTTCAAGATGTGACCGCTCGCAAACAAGTAGAGGAAAATCTCCGTTTAAGTGAAAACCGCTACCGCACCCTTGCCAATGCCGTTTCCCAGTTGATGTGGATCAACGATGTGAATGGAAACATTCAGTTGTTCAATCAGCGCTGGCAAGAGTATACAGGCGTTGAAGACCTGGAGCTAGGTGTTGGACTGTGGCGCGATATCATTCACCCAGATGATTTTCACTCCACCCTAGAGAAACGAACTCAAGCAATTCAAGCAGGCGAAGCCTACGAACTGGAATGCCGCCTCAAACGGTTTGATCAAACTTATCGCTGGCATCTTGCTCGTATTGTACCCCTCAAAGATGAGGAGGGACGAGTACTTCAGTGGTATGGCACTGCCACCGATATTCACTATGTTAAGCAGATAGAAGCAGACCTGCGAGAAAGCGAGGCAATTGCCAGAGCCAGGGCTCAAGAACTAGAAACCCTCATGGAGATTACCCCTGCTGCTCTCTGGATTGCTCATGATCCCAACTGTCACCACATGAGTGCCAATCAAATGGCTTATGAGTTGATGCGAGCAACACCCGGTTCAGTTACAACTGCAACGCCTCCAGACGGTTCCTATCTACTCCAGTTTAAGCAAAAGAGAAACGGACAAGAGGTTCCACCTTATGACCTGCCCATGCAGCGAGCCGCGAGAACCGGGCAGGAGGTGACAGATGAGATGGAATTTATCTTTGAAGATGGAACGGTTCGATTTATCTATGGCAAGGCGGTTCCCCTGCGAAACGAAACAGGTGATGTTCGAGGAGTTATTGGAGCTTTTGTTGATATCACTGAGCGCAAACGAGTAGAAGAGACATTGCGAGAGAACCAGGAGCGGCTGAGTATCGCACAGCAAGCCGGTCGGTTAGGAGTGTTTGATGTCGATCTTAGAACCGATGAGAATGTATGGTCACTTGAAATGCAGGCACTCTATGGTCTACAACCTGGCGAATTTGATGGCACGTATCAGGCTTGGCTCGGTAGCCTGCATCCTGATGATCGGGAGAAAGCCCAGCGCGAGTTGGAACGAGCCCTGAAAACAGGCGAGTACGCGGAAGACTTTCGGGTCATCTGGCCGGATGGTAGCATTCACTGGCTCTATTCCAGAGCAACGATCTTCTTCGATGCGGCGGGAAACCCATTGCGAATGCTGGGTGTTAATGTCGATATTAGCGATCGCAAGCAGGCGGAACGAGAACGAGAGCAACTATTGGCACGAGAACGGGTTGCCCGTGAAGAAGCCGAAGCAGCAAACCGCATCAAAGATGAGTTTTTAGCCGTACTATCTCACGAGTTGCGCTCTCCTCTCAATCCTATCCTGGGCTGGGCAAAACTGCTGCGATCGCGTCGGCTTGACGAGCAAGCCACAACCCGTGCCTTAGAAACCATTGAACGCAATGCCAAACTCCAGGCTCAACTGATTGAAGATTTGTTAGACGTATCTCGCATCCTGCGGGGAAAGCTAGTCCTGAATGTCGCCCCAGTTAACCTAGCTGCGACGATTGAAGCTGCGCTAGAAACCATGCGCTTGGCAGCCGAGGCAAAAGGAATTCAAATTCAAACCGTGTTAGCTCCAAATGTGGGACGAGTTAAGGGAGATTCTGCTCGCTTGCAACAAGTGGTTTGGAACTTACTCTCCAACGCGATCAAATTTACACCGACAGGCGGACGAGTGGAAGTGCGCCTAAAACAAGTGGATAAATATGCTCAGATTCAAGTCAAGGACAAGGGCAAAGGAATCACTACCGAGTTTCTCCCCCACGTCTTTGAATACTTCCGTCAAGCTGATGGCACAACCACGCGACAATTTGGTGGACTGGGATTGGGATTAGCGATCGTCCGGCACTTAGTAGAATTGCACGGGGGTAGCGTACAAGCGGAAAGTCCAGGAGAGGGACTCGGGGCAACCTTTACAGTCAAATTGCCTTTAATCGAGAATGTCCCAGAGAACAATCCCCATGACAGACAAGACGCGGCTACAGATTTGAGTGGGGTGCGGGTGCTAGTTGTGGATGATGAAGCCGATATGCGAGAGCTAGTTGCTTTTATCTTAGAAGAGTCGGGAGCCGAGGTGCAGGTGGCAGCATCAGCCACAGAGGCATTAGAGAAGTTGGAGCAGTTTCAGCAAGATATTCTCATCAGCGATATTGGCATGCCGCATGTGGATGGTTATATGCTGATGCAGCAGGTGAGAGAGCGATTTCCTCAACACGGAAGGCCAAGTCCAGCGTTAAGCCAAGCGATGCCCAAGGCGATTGCCTTAACTGCCTATGCTGGGGAATTTAATCAACAGCAAGCGCTTGCAGCCGGATTTGAGCGGCATCTGTCCAAACCCGTCGAACCGAATGAGTTGGTGAGAGCGATCGCCACCTTAGTGAATCGGTAGTCGCGAAAACAGGAAGGTTAAGACCTCTTAGCATAGCAAGAGAATCCAGCCCATTTCTTTTACAGAAGGGTTGCATCGATCGCTGTTTTATAGTAGGTTTATACCTCCTCTGATTCGACTTATCTTTTCAGGAATGATTGACCAAGCCCCTACCTCATTGCTGTCTCTCACCGTTGCCCCTGTTCGCGTGTTGCGGGGTTTCCAGGCTTTAGAACATTCGGGAGAAGCGATCGCACGCTTAGGGCAACGTCCTTTGGTGGTGGGAGGCACTCACACTTTAGCTGTCCTTGCCCCAACACTACAACCTGTCCTAGAACAGCAGCAGCTAAATTATTCCCTAACCTCCTACAGTCCAGATTGTAGCGAAACTTCCTTGGCATCCCTTCGAGACGCCGTCACATCCCATCAAGCTGACTTGATTATCGGTTTCGGTGGCGGTAAAGCAATGGACACTGCCAAACTTTTGGCGCACCAGTGTCAGCTACCCATCGTCACACTACCAACTTCAGCTGCAACCTGTGCAGCTTGGACGGCTCTATCCAATATCTATTCTGACCACGGGGCTTTCCTGTACGATGTAAGTCTTGACCGTTGTCCAGATTTGCTTATCTTGGATTACAGCCTAATCCAAACAGCGCCACAACGGACTTTGGTGGCGGGAATTGGTGATGCCTTAGCGAAGTGGTACGAAGCCTCTGTTAGTAGTGGGAGTTCTCCCCTCACCCTGATTATTGCCGCTGTCCAACAGGCGCGAGTTCTGCGAGATATCCTATTTCAAAAATCAGCGGATGCCTTGAAAGAACCAGGCAGCGAGGTTTGGCGGGAAGTGGTTGATGCTACCGTTTTACTAGCTGGTGTCATCGGCGGTTTGGGTGGCGCTCAATGCCGTACTGTCGCTGCTCATGCAGTTCACAATGGCTTAACCCATCTTCTAGCAGCTCATGATGCTCTACATGGTGAGAAAGTGGCGTATGGAATTCTCGTGCAGTTACGTTTAGAAGAAATGATTCAAGGCAATCAATTGGCAGCATCAGCACGTCAGCAATTGCTGAAGTTTTATGCTGAGATTGGTTTACCTCAGACACTTGACGATCTAGGCTTGGGAAACATCACTCTGGCTGAGTTGCGACAAGCCGCTGAAATTGCCTGTCGGCTCGGTTCCGACATCCATCGCCTACCGTTTCCAGTATGGCCTGAGCAGTTGATGGCAGCGATGGTTTCTACGACAACACCCTTTGATAGAAGCCGCTCTCAGCTGGATATGACGGCAGCAGTTAATCAGGAACAAAGCTAAATAGCTGCAACAAATATAGCGGTTCTCATGCTACTAATAAACCTTCTGCCCTCTGCCTTTTGCCTTTTGCCATAATTGAAATACTGAAAAAGGGGGTATAAAACCCAGATTTGGTATGAAAGGGTATTAGTTCTTTAATCTTGAGTTACTTGAGTCGAACCAACATCCTTTCTAATTCTGACAAGCATATTTCCTAGTTTCACCATGCGAGTTGTACTCTCACTCGACTTTAAGCTATTTTCCTTTGTTTCTTTCCATTTTTCGACTTCTTGCTGAAGAATAATCTCTAATAGCTCCTTATAAGGAAATCTAGCTATGAGAGGGTCTAGTATTTTAGATTCATCAGGTTTAAGAATTCCATGAGAAGTTGCTCTATAAAGTTTTTTAAAACTGCGATAATAGCCCCCTAACGTAGCATAATCCCACCCTTTGACTCTTTTTAAAATACCGTACAAACTTGAAGCTGTCATGTAGGTAAAGAAATTAGCCAAAGGATTCCGACCCGTGCGTGCTTTAATAGGATATTCCGAAAAATCAAAGTACCACCGACTACGGGAATCAGGGAAAACAATTTCTAGCTGATGAAGTATATTCCAGCGACAATGTTCTATAAATAAAGAGTTTTTACGCTCTTCAATAAATTTTGGCAGATTTACGCAGACTTCTTCATTGATTGCCTCCTTCATCTCTTCGATGTCATAGTTATCTGGATTAGGGTCGATAATATCACTTCCTACCTTCACCGGTGAAAACTCTATGCTTTCCTTGTCATCAGTTACTTTTTTGACAAATTTGCACTGCCCTTTTAAGTGTTTGAATTCTCCATCTTTCATGCTTAGGATGTCGCCAGGATCGAGAGCAAAGAGGTTTTCTTCGATTTCTGGAAAAACCGTTTTTACATCATTACAGAATTGTTCTCGTGTAACTGGAAACACAATTGAGTTTAGCCAAGATGAGTCGTTTATATATTTAAATCCATTAGAGGCGGGAGCAATCGCCTTGGGTCGAACTAAACTGATATTCTCCAGGACTGTACTATACTTCTCGTAAGGGAAGGATATACTCTGATTATTTTGGTAGTGAACCTCTAACATAGGTTGCCAGCTAGCCAATAATAAGTCAATCTTCTCATAGCGAGATTTTAGAAAATGAATCGTATTCAAGCTGATTATCGTGTCTACTTGATTCCAACAAACACCTGATTCATCAGCAAAGATGATGCCATATTCAGGTACCCGATTCTCAGAGCGGGTTGTGAGCAGACGAGTAGAGCCAATCTTGACTTCATTAAAGTCCCTCAACGTATAGATATTCTCATATCCCAATTGCTGGAGGCAGGTTTCTAAAAGTTTGTCGTGAGGAATCAGAACATCGACTGTTTTTGGCAGATGGGCAAGGGAGCGAATGTCAAAGTGATCCAGATGCTGATGAGATATAATCAGTAGATCGAATTCCGGGATTTGTTCATAAAGCACTTCTCGCTTTGGACAGACATCAAATAACCCTTCCTGATGTGGATCCCAAAGGACTGGGTCCATGAGAATCCGACAATCTTGGGTTTCCACAAATATCGAAGCATGTCCAATCAAGTGAATTTTCATGGTTTACTCCTCTTATAACTAAGTTTCAAATGTTATTGTGAACCCTTGGGTGCGCTCAAGGCGAAATCATGTAAGCAAGGCTATTGACAAACCGTAACTTAAAATTGTAAGGCGCAGGAGTAAATTTCACTAACGAAGAAGTAGTTTTCACGGCGGAGTAATCTTCCTCTTGATCTCGTGATTGAAATTGACGTGACTACTTACACCGATGCTAACGATTATGCCCTGTATCGAGTGCCAGAGGTCTGGTTGCTGAAACGAAACCAACTTGCCATCTACGGTTTAGAACAAAGCGAATACCAACTGCAAGCTACTAGTCACTACTTTCCAGACGTTGATTTGCAGGCGATGGTGGCTCAATGCTTAGAAACTGTAAGGGAGCGTGGTACTGGAGTTGCCATCCGAGAGTTGCGCCAACGCTTGTAAGGGTGATGCAGGTTAATCCTCTACCTCTTGGGCGGTGAACCCTATATAATTTTGTAGCAATCCCTGAGTAAGTCCTAGTGGAAGTCAATTCCAGGAGGCATCGGTGGATAAAACTGGAAGCCGCGATCGCATAACGTAGCGATTGATAGGCGGTACTTCACTTTAGGAAAGCCTGGTTGTCTGATGAAGTTAGATTGGATTACCCCAGCAGAGCGTCTAAGCGCCTTGCCCCCCTATGTGTTTGCTCGTTTAGATGAACTGAAAGCACGAGCCCGCGAACAGGGGCTTGATTTAATAGATTTAGGTATGGGGAATCCCGATGGCCCCGCGCCTACGCCAGTGATTGAAGCCGCGATTGCTGCCTTGAACAATCCCGCCAACCACGGCTATCCTCCCTTTGAAGGCACTGCCAGTTTCCGTAAAGCGATCGCAAATTGGTATCGTCGCTGCTATGATGTTGAGCTTGACCCAGATAGCGAAGCATTACCCCTATTGGGTTCAAAAGAAGGGCTAACTCACCTTGCCCTAGCTTATGTCAATCCGGGTGACTTAGTTCTAGTCCCCACTCCCGCCTATCCCGCCCACTTCCGAGGGCCTTTAATTGCTGGCGGTAAGGTTCACAGCTTGATTCTCAAACCTGAAAAGGGTTGGCTGATTGATTTAGCCGCAATTCCTGACGAAGTTGCCCGACAGGCGAAGATTCTCTATTTCAACTATCCCAGCAATCCCACAGCCGCCACAGCTCCCCGCGAGTTTTTTGAGGAGATTGTTGCCTTTGCCCGGAAGTACGAAATCTTACTCGTTCACGACTTGTGTTACGCAGAATTAGCTTTTGATGGCTACCAACCCACCAGCTTGCTAGAAATTCCGGGAGCTAAGGACATTGGTGTCGAGTTCCACACCTTGTCAAAGACTTATAATATGGCTGGGTGGCGTGTCGGCTTTGTGGTTGGCAATCGCCACATTATCCAGGGTTTGCGAACGTTAAAAACAAATCTGGACTACGGTATTTTTGCTGCGGTGCAAACGGCTGCGGAAACGGCCTTACAGCTACCAGATGTCTATGTGCATCAAGTCCAAGCCCGTTACTGTCGCCGCCGTGACTTTTTGATTGAAGGATTAGGTCAGTTGGGCTGGAATATTCCCAAAACCAAGGCGACAATGTATCTTTGGGTGCCTTGCTCGGTTGGGATGACTTCAACCGATTTTGCCCTCGATGTCCTGCAAAAAACGGGTGTTGTCGTGACGCCAGGGAATGCTTTTGGCGTGGCAGGTGAGGGGTACGTGCGGATAAGTTTGATTGTAGAATGCGATCGCTTAGCCGAAGTCCTACGCCGCTTCAAACAAGCTGGCATCTGCTACTCAACCGAGGCACTGGTTTCCAGTTCAGACTAATTCATAACGACTTGGAACATGATTGATTTAAAAACGCTGGTTTTTCCGAGTTTTGTGACAGTTGTGACGCTAATGCTTTATTTGGTTCTTACCGCCAATGTCGGCAGAGCAAGAGTAAAGTATAAAGTGCCTGTTCCCCAAACTTCGGGAGAGCCAAATTTTGAGCGAGTGTTTCGAGTTCAACAAAACACTCTAGAGCAACTCCTCCTGTTTTTACCCAGTTTGTGGCTATTCTCCCTGTTTGTCAGCTCAACTTGGGGGGCTGGAATTGGTGCTGTTTGGATAATTGGGCGCATCTTATACGCTTGGGGTTACTATCAAGCGGCTGAAAAACGAGTACTCGGATTTGGACTCAATTCTCTGTCTTTCCTCGTTCTCTTAGTAGGTTCCCTCGTGGGAATAATTAGAACGTTCTTGACTGTCATCTGAGTCCAATTATTTTGCTGCCGCACCGTTCATCTCGAACCGTTACCACCCACAACA
>JAIUYC010000128.1 GCA_020216575.1 Coleofasciculus sp. S288
GCGTAACAATCAATCGTCGCCGTCGCGTTGCTGAGGAACAAAAACTTTACTTTCTAGAAACTTCACCGATCAATACCCAACTTAAGTTTACAGGAAGCATTCACTTATCTGATGTACCGGATTACGCAGGGGCATTAATTTTAACTGGATTACGACATATTCATGCTTTAGGTGGTAGTAAATCGGCTGGTTTGGGATGGCTGCATTGGGGGGAATTTCCTAACTTACCTTTGGAAGAAGCAGCGTGGGATTTTTTAGCCAAAGGAGATGGAAAATGAAAAGGATTAATTTAGAAATTAAAGCCTTGTCTCCTTTAGCAATTGGGAGACAGAAACCTGGCGGATCGATTAGTGAAGCAGAAAGCTACATTCCCGGTACAGTGATTCGAGGGGCAGTTGCAGCTTACATACTGAAACGGGCTACTACACCTATTACTGCTAGCGATAATTTTCACAGTTTGTTTTTGGGCGATAATCCAGCTATTTTCCAAAATGCTTATCCAGCAACAATTGAGGGTGATAAGCAAACTAGAATTCAACCACAAGTTAAGGTTATACCTGCTACTGTTCTTAGTTCTAAAACTAAATCTGGTTTTAAGCCTAAAGGAAATGGCGTTTTCGATACTCTAATAGATCGCTTCTGTGCTGAAGGCTACAGTCATTTGTACGATCCTAATTGTCCCAAAGATGGCGGGAGAGTAGATGCTTTTACAGGTTTTTACAGCGAATTAAACGGCAAATACTATAGCCATTCCGCAACTACCCGTTTGCTAACGCGAGTTGGGATTAATCGCAGACGAGCAACTTCAGAAGAACGAGTACTTTACAGTATTGAAGTATTGAATGAGTCTCAAACTCAAGGTAAAAAAGAAAAACCTGTTGTCTATACAAGCGCCATTTTAGTAGCAGATGAATTAGCAGATTCCCTACAAACCTTCATCAATAATCACCAAGAAGATCTGCGATTAGGTGGAGCAAGTTCACGAGGATTAGGACGAGTCAAAATTACAGCGAAGTCGCCCATAGAGGCAAAAACAGTCAAGCCATTAGTGGAAGACAGAATTAATAGTTTTCAGAGAAAATTGCATAACCGATGGGATGAATGGAAGAAGATTTATAACCAACCTCTAGAAGATTTACTCGAAAATCGCATTTATTTCACTATCGATCTACAATCTGATGCTATTTTAAGGGAAAATTGGCGGCGTACAACTGTTATTTCTGAAGATATGCTTCGGCAGTTTGCTGGAGTGATTGATTCATCTCTAAAATTGCACGGTGCTTACAGTAGTTATGACTACTTATCTGGTTGGAATTCTGCTTGGGGGTTGATGAAAGATGTGGAATTAATTACGAATAAAGGAGGTGTTTATTTATTCAGTACCAATCAACCAAATTTATGGATGGAAAAATTACAGGATTTGGAAGTGAATGGAGTAGGCGATCGCACGTCTGAAGGCTTCGGTCAAATACAAGTTTGTAACGAATTTCATCTAATATTGCGGGAGGAAGCTAAATGAGCGAACCATCAGATCAACAGAAACAACTCAAAATTCAGAAAGGTATACGTCAGGCTGAAGATTTTTTAGTAACTTGGATTCAAGATGCTTTGGATAATAAAAAGTCTTACGGAGAGTTAGAAGAATCTCAATTTCGCAATTTAGTACGAGTTGCTGACACAACAGAAAGTACAGAAGTTATCAAGAATTTTTTACGCTATCAAGTCGGGCGCGATAAAAAATGGGGTCGCGGCAAAGATTCTCTAGCAGAGAAAATTGTTCAGGATATCGACAGCAGAATTAAGGATTGCGCTAAAAAAATTGCTGACAATTCTCAGACAGATGATGTCAAATCTATATGGATGGAACTGACTCGTCGTTATCTGGGCTATGGTGCGCGTTATTTAACGTACAAACTGAAAGGTGAATCCTAAAATTTGAGCAGGATTTTTATTTTATGAATAGACTAGTAATCTCTACCGTTGGCACAAGCTTACTTACCAATCAAATTGATCGAGAATTTGAAGAAAACTGGGCAAATCGTTTGCGAGACACAGCGAATTTATCTCAGGGAGAAATCGCTAAACATCATGAAGATGTTTCATCTATTATTATAAGTTTGCAGGAAAGAGCAGCAGATAAGCTTAATGGTAAAATTGAAGATATTCGAGAAGCAAGTGCTGAATTGAATGGCATTTATGGCTTGTACAAAGAACAATTAAATCAAGGAGATCGAGATATCCATTGGTTAATTGTTAGTGATACAGCACAAGACCAAGTTACAGCAAAAATGCTAGAAGAGTTTCTGCGTCAACAGGGTTTAAATGTTGATGTCTATACACCCCCAGGTTTTTCAGCAAGAAGTACAGAAGCTTTTACAAATGGGATTGATGAACTTCTAAACTGGATTGATGAGACTGTTCCTGGTTATAAAGATAGTGGTTATCAAATTTGCTTTAACCTAGTTGGTGGATTCAAAGCGATTCAAGGATGCGCTAACACCATTGGGATGTTCTACGCTGATGAAATTATTTACATTTTTGAAGGTAGTCGAGACATTATTACAATTCCTCGCTTGCCGATTAAAGTTGATATATCAGTAATTAAGCCTGTTCAATTTGCACTAATGGCAGCAGGAGCATGGGTTGCTGTATCAGAGCTTAAGAATGTGCCTGAAACACTGATATTTAAAGTCGATGATACGGCAACATTAACTACCTGGGGGCGACTAATCTGGAATCGTAGCAAAGAAGACTTACTATCTGGGGATTTATTACAATTTCCAAAGCTTAAGTATGAGTCTTCTTTTAAAAGAGACTACGATAACATAACGGAAAAAAACGAGAGGGTTAAATTACAGGAGACGTTGGCTCAAGTTTCGTACAAACTGCAAGAGTCTAATGGTGATACTAGCGTGTTAGCTAACACTGGCTTGAAATACGATCCCTATGAAGGAACAAAAGGCGTAGATCACTTCCGAGTAACTTTAAGCCTGCGAATTAGCTGCAAAGTTATAGGTAACGATTTGTCTCTTCGATACTACGGAACTCATAACCACGTTCAAAGAAGTGAAGGAATAAAAGGAAAGTAAGTATATTTGACAGATTCAAAAATCATTCTAGTTAACTATAACTCTTCATCAATATGACCTCAATTCAATCTCCACCTAAATTATCCTTAGCAGAGTTTTTGGAACTGCCAGAAACCAAACCCGCTAGCGAATACATTGACGGAAACATCTATCAAAAACCCATGCCTAAAGGAAAACATAGCCGAGTACAAATTCGTTTAGGTACACAAATCAATCAAGTTGCTGAACCCGATCGCATAGCCAGTGCATTTCCAGAGTTGCGCTGTACGTTTGGTGGACGAGCGCTTGTCCCAGATATCGCAGTTTTTTCCTGGCAACGAATTCCTCTTGATGCCAATGGAGAAATTGAGAATACTTTTGAAATTAACCCAGATTGGACAGTAGAAATTTTATCACCTGAACAAAGTCCAACTCGCGTAATTGACAAAATCTTATTCTGTTTAAATCATGGCACAGAACTTGGATGGTTAATCGATCCTCAAGAAAAGCTAGTCATGATATTTAAACCAGGAAAGCAGCCTGAAATCAAACAAGATGGAGATATGCTACCTGTTTTGAGTTCTCTGGAAGATTTACTAAAGCTATCCGCACAAAACATTTTTAGTTGGTTAACTTTGAATTAACTTTATTCTGAGGATAAGTTATGTTTGATACTTTTAAAAACAGATTGGAAATTACAGGAACCTTGACAACAGTCACAGCATTACGTATTAGTGCAGGTCGTTCTACTGAACCCATTGGCTCAGATTTACCTGTGATTAAAGATGCTTTGGGACGCCCCTTAATTCCTGGAGCAAGTTTTAAGGGGGCTTTGCGATCGCGCCTCGAAAGTTTCCTACGCGGTATCGATCCAAGTTTGGCTGAAGATCCAGCTAACTTTACAAGCTCAACCAAGAATAATCAAGTCAAAGCTTTGAAAGAACAGCACAAAGATAATGATTTAGCCTTGACACAAGCATTCATTGGAATCACAGATGATGTTTCTCACTTATTTGGCTCTCCTTGGATTGCTAGTAAATTTCAAGTGCGGGACTTAACTGTCTTACCTGAATATTGGTTTGGACAATACCAAGAACGAGATGGAGTTGCCATTGACAGAGATACCGAAACAGCGGCGGATGGTAAACTCTACGACTTCCAGGTTGTGCCTGCTGGGACTCCCTTTGAATTTAAGGCTGTAGTGGAAAATGCCGAAGAGTGGGAACTGGGTTTGTTGATGATTGGCTTACACCAGTTTGAGACAGAACAAATTCCACTGGGAGGAGGGCGATCGCGTGGTTTGGGCGTTGTTAAACTAGAGATTAAGCACGAACACTGGGTTGATGTTCGAGATGAAAAAAATCCTAATAATACCGATCCAAGTAAGTTACTAGGATATCTGAAAAACCTAGCAAATAACAATCTTGACTGTGTTATTTCTAATGATTGCAAGAAAAAATGGACAGAATCATTTATTAACCATTTAACTCAGAAGGTATTTTCTTTGTGCGAACAAAAGACTACATCAATATGAGGTAGATATGGCTTTCAGAAATTATAAAGATATCGGTGAAGTTCTTCAAGAATTCCAGATTTACTACAGTGAAGCCAATTTTATGGGCGAAACTGAGTTTAGTATTCCTAGCTACTTTCTAGAAGATTTGGAAATTGTCATGGAGGATGGATTACCTGATGACTCAGAGTTCACAATTTGTGAAAACTTGATTTATCCAGTTATTAAAGAGGTTTGGAAACATTATCGTACTAAGTTTGTTTTGTGGAGTCATAAATATCTCACAGACTGCGAAAACCATGACAGGTTTCCTGAATATATTTTGGCTAAACGTTCTCGTTTGGGAAAAGTCGTTTTTGATCGACCTTATTTGGTATTAGTCGATGCTAAGCAAGATAGGTTTCATGAAGGGTGGGTACAATGTCTTCTTGAAATGATTGTTGCACAACAACTTGATAATCAAACAAATAAGACTATCTTTGGAATCGTTTCTCACGGTAGAGTTTGGCAATTCGGCAAGCTTGAATTGGATAGATTCATATACAATGGTAAACCCTATACTATTCAGGAAATTGATAAACTTTTTGCTGCCGTTAACTATGTATTTCAACAATGCGAAATTCAGCTTAACGAGTTAGTAGGTGTTTAATTGTTAACCATTTATTAAACTACTCATCCATGCACAAACGATTTGTCAATCATTGCACGATCGCACTCACCATAATTCCCGATGGGCCAATTCTGATTAAATCTGGCAAAGAAGGCGCAGATCCAACTAAGCCAGATATGGAATTTGTTGAAACCTACCATGCAGAGGGACGCTCAATCTACTTACCTGGAAGCAGCCTCAAAGGAGCAATCCGCGCTCATGCAGAACGGATTGTACGAACTGTAGGTAAAGACAGACGCGATGCTAATAACTCTAATCTGCTCTGGGCTAACGATCCATTAAATGACAAGTACGACTATCTGAAAGACAAATCAGCCTCAGAGATTTATAAGCTTTCTTGCTTTACCGATCGCATGTTTGGTAATACTTCCATTGCTAGTAGAGTAAGAATTGAAGATGCTTATCCAGTTGACCCGAAACAAGTCAAAGTGGAGGAACGTAACGGTGTAGCTATTGATCGCATCTTCGGCTCAGTCGCCGTCGGCCCCTTCAACTACCAAGTCTGCACGGCTGGAGAATTCCATACTAAAATTCATCTAAAAAACTTCTCCTTGGCTCAGCTAGGTTTAATTGGTTTGGTATTGCGGGACTTGAATGATGGCTGGTTTGGTCTAGGTTTTGCCAAGTCTCGCGGACTAGGTACAGTTCAAGTGAACCTGAACTCAGCAGTCGTTCAATATCCTGGTTGCGAGGTGAGAGACGGGCAGATTTGTACTCTCGGAGGACAGCAACAATGGTCACATACTACGCTATTGGGTGCTGGAGAATTTCTAAGCGCTCAGGAAGCAGCAGACTACGGTTTTCCTAAACCAGACCGACAGGAACCAGACCAACAGGAAACCCCCGTTGCTGCTGAATCAATGGCTCTGGGCTTTGGAGTACAACTGCGCTGGACAGGCAATGGTGAAGCAGGGGTATCGGATTTGTTTGCACGGGCAGTAAAGTCTTGGAGCCATCTCTTGCAAGGAGGGGCAGCAGCATGAGCTTTGTCGGTGTTCATTCACAGGTTCTATCACCACAAAAGTTGATACAAGTTTTAGAAAAGCTGGAAACATCTGCTAAACCTAGCTATTATTTTCTCCGTTGGTCGCACCGGGTTAGTGGCTTTTGGCAGCGACGCTTTGAGAAGTTTCCATCTCTAGCAGAAGATATTGGCGATCGCATAAATTTTAATCAAATAGAAGCAGCATTCCCCAGTCCTGAAGGGCAGATGTTCAACAACCAGCTTGAACTGCGCTGGAAAAAGAAGCAAGCAAACTACGAAGTCTTACTTTTGAGCGCGACTGGCTCTCAGAAAGACTATCCAGGGTTTCAGCTAGTAGGAAATGACTGGACAGTGGTTAATCGTAATGCTCATCTCTATGCTTCTGGGCCAACTCAAACTGAAACCCGTTTCCCCAAAAAATTTGACCACCAGGACATCAAAGTAGCCCAACGCTACTTTATGGATTCTCAAACCGCAACGGTACACTTTGTCGCCCTCACTCTCCAGCAGTAAAAATGACTAGGACTCCCCCGCCAAAACGCCGACAACCTACACCACCAAGTCCTCCTCGTTCAGGAAGTTCTTCAGATGGAACGGCTGTTCCTAAACCCTATGAATTGATTCCTTTTCCGAAGGAAAAACCTAAGTTGCAGCGTCCGGCTGGACATCACAAGTTTCACGCTGACCGTCTACATGGAACCCTGTTTCTCACTCTGAAAGTACAGACATCTCTGCACGTTTCAACTGGCGTAGTTGTCATGGGTAGCGACATCGGTAGTCGAGTTCCCCTAATTAAAACAATGGTGCAAGGGGTTGACCAGAAACTATCAATTCAAGGCAGTTCTTTGAAAGGTTGTATTAGGTCTGTGTACGAGGCAATTACCAACAGTACTTTAGCCGTTATTACCTCGAAATATAGAGAAAAGATACCGCGAGAACGCTTGCCTTGCAGAAACAAAGAAGAACTCTGTCCAGCCAGTCAAGTATTTGGTGCTTTAGATTGGCAGGGGCTGATTGATTTCAGCGATGCTAAGTGTGAAAGTGCCAGCTTCACTACAGGATTTATGCCTTCGCTGTATGCTCCTCGTCCACAGCGACAAGCCTATTACACCAGAGGCATGGTTGCTGGACGTAAGTTTTACTACCACACAGTCAGGGCAATTGATAAAGGTCAAAATCAAGGAATTGCAGTTCAGCAAGCTAGCAAAGAATACACCTTTACCACTCAAGTACACTTCAAGAATCTGAAGCAAGCAGAACTAGGCACTCTCTTGATTGTGTTGGGTCAAGACTCAAAATATCCGATCGCTCTCAAAGTTGGCGGTGGTAAGCCAATTGGTATGGGAACGATGACGGTAACAGTGAGGAAAATCGAACAGGCTGAAAATTTGCGCGATCGCTATTCCTCTTACACTCTCCCGGAATCTGCCCGACTGACTGGAGAACGTTTGCAACAATTCATGCAGAGGAATATTCAAGCTGCCCACTCTAGCTTGGTTGAGGCGACTCAGTTGCAGCAACTGACTGAAGTGCTGCGCTACCCCACAGACCGTGAACCTCCGACTGGAATGTACTAAACTACATGGCATACAAAGTCGAGTACACTGATGAGTTCGAGCAGTGGTGGGTAACACTTGATGAAGCAACGCAAGACTCCATTGATGAGGCGGTAGAGTTACTCGAACAAAGGGGTCCAAATCTTCCCTTTCCTTATAGTTCAGGTGTTAAGGGTTCTCGCCACCAGCGTATGCGAGAACTTCGGGTACAACATAAAGGAGAGCCGTATCGGATTTTGTACGCCTTCGAT
>JAIUYC010000129.1 GCA_020216575.1 Coleofasciculus sp. S288
ATCTACTCCCACCCCACCGAGATAGCGGCGAGTCAAGCGAAACGGCTAGTGCAAGAAGGCGTGATGAGCAGGGGGCAGAGGGCTTTTATGAAAGAAAGCTTGTATAGTAAGCTTTTTAACCTTTTTCAACTGGATAGTTATTTCCACCACGCTGCACTAGCCTGTGATTCCCTCAACGTCCGCCACCATCAACAGCGTCTTCAAAACAGAATCGGGGTTGAGGCTAATAGAGTCAATGCCCTGTTCTACCAAGAACTTCGCAAACTCAGGATAGTCACTCGGCGCTTGACCGCAGATGCCAATTTTACGACCTTTTTCTTTTGCCGTTGCGATCGCCATTTTCACCATCCGCTTTACACCAGTACTGCGTTCGTCAAAAATACGAGCCACCAAAGCCGAATCTCGATCTAACCCTAACGTTAGCTGAGTCAGGTCATTAGAACCAATCGAGAAACCATCAAATACCTCCGCAAACTCATCCGCTTGGATGACATTACTCGGCAACTCGCACATCACATAAACCTGCAAGCCATTAACGCCTCGCTCCAAACCATGTTTCGCCATCTCCGTCAACACCTGACGCCCTTCATCTGGTGTGCGACAGAAGGGAATCATCGGGATGACATTCGTTAACCCCATCTCGTCCCGCACCCGCTTGAGTGCCTGACATTCCAGAGCAAAGGCATCGCGATAATTCTCATCGTAATAGCGAGACGCCCCACGCCAGCCGAGCATCGGGTTTTCTTCTTTCGGCTCAAACTGCTTGCCACCCAAAAGGTTAGCATACTCGTTGCTCTTGAAATCCGACATGCGCACAATCACGGGTCTGGGATAAAATGCAGCAGCAATCATTCCCACCCCAGACGTTAGCTTATCCACAAAGAACTGGGGTTTACTGTCGTAGAGTTTAGTTAGCTCAGTAATTTGAGCTTTCACCAATTCATCATCCAACTGGTCAAAGTGAATCAATGCCAGTGGGTGTGCTTGAATGTTGTTGGCAATGATAAATTCCAGCCGAGCTAAACCCACGCCATCACAAGGGAAGGCCGACAGGCTAAACGCTTTTTCGGGATTCCCCACATTCATCAAGATTTGGGTGCGAGTTCGCGGCAGGCTTTCCAGGGCAATCTCTTTCACCTCAAACGGCAGCAACCCGCTATAGACTCGCCCTTCATCCCCTTCCGAACACGAAACCGTTACCTCTTGACCCGTCTTCAATACCTCTGTAGCATCACCACAACCAACAATTGCAGGAATGCCCATTTCCCGTGCAATAATTGCCGCATGGCAAGTACGCCCACCTTGATTGGTGACAATTGCACTCGCTTTTTTCATAATCGGTTCCCAGTCTGGGTCAGTCTTATTCGTAACCAAAACTTCGCCAGGTTGGAACAGATGGATTTTGTTAACATCCAGAATGATGTGGACTTTGCCCTGACCAATTGCCGCACCAACGCTTCGACCTGTAACCAGAACCTCGTTGCGCTCTTTCAGTTTGTAATCCCTTAAAATGTTGGCAGATTTCTGGGATTGCACCGTTTCGGGTCGCGCTTGAACGACAAACAGTTCCCCCGTAACGCCATCTTTTGCCCACTCAATATCCATCGGCGTATAGACACCCCGCACTTGGGAATAGTGGTCTTCAATTTCCACCGCCCAATGCCCAAGTTGCAGAATCTCCTCATCGGTGAGGCAGAATTTCTCCTTTTCGGATTCCGATACCCAGACGTTTTTCGTTAATCTGGAACTACCCACGTCGTAGACCATTTTGATTCTCTTGTTGCCCAGCCGTTTCTCCAAAATTGGGCGGAATCCATCTTTTAACGTTGGCTTGAACACCAAGTATTCATCTGGGTTAACGGCACCTTGGACAACGTTTTCCCCTAACCCGTAAGCAGCGGTAATCAGTGCCGCATTCTTGAAGCCGCTTTCGGTGTCAATAGTGAACATGACACCAGAGGAAGCTAGGTCAGAACGCACCATTTTCTGAATGCCGACGGAGAGGGCAACGTCTAACTGGTCGAAGCCATTGTGTTGACGATAGGAGATAGCGCGGTCGGTAAACAGAGAGGCGAAGCACCGTTGGCAATATTCCAGCACCCGTTTGAAGCCTTGGACGTTCAAATAAGTTTCCTGTTGACCTGCAAAACTGGCATCAGGAAGGTCTTCAGCCGTAGCAGACGAGCGAACGGCGACTTCCGTATCTTCTCCGTAGCGATCGCACAACTTCTGATAAGCTGCTCCAATCGCCGCCTCCAGTTCTGGCGGAAAGTCTGCACCAAGGATTAATCTCCGGGCTTTTTTGCCATGCTGCTGAAGGTTGCTGACATTATCCACATCTAGATCAGCAAACAGTTGGCGCAATTTGGCTTCTAGTCCCGCTTTCTCAATGAAGTAACGGTAGGCATAGGCAGTGATGGCAAACCCATTGGGAACATTAATTCCCTTGGGCTTTAGTTGGCGGATCAGTTCACCGAGAGAGGCGTTTTTCCCACCAACCAAGGGAATGTCCTCAATTCCTATTTGATCAAACCAAAGAATCAACGCTTGCTCGTCGCTGGATTGGGTAGATGTCACTGTGGTAGATGTCAGCATAACTCTTTTCCCAACAACTAATACTTTCAGTTTAGCTTTAGAAAATATTTGGGATCGCTACACACCCCCGGAGAATCTTCTGTAAAATTGGCATCATTTCAGCCTTGCGAGAGTTCCTTAAAAACTGAAATGCTTACCAATAAAGAACTCTGGTTTTGATAGATAATGATTCTGTTTTCACTGGACAGGCATAAAAATATTGATGATTCTTCTTCTTTGTTCACCAAATTGCGTCATTTTTAAAATTATGCTAATATGGTAGGGTTGAGAAAAAATCAATTATTTGTTAATCTAAAAAAAAGTACCTCTCGCTACAGCTAGAGGCTGTTAGCAACTCTGTTCATAATTGATGATTAGTGATTTACAAGAAGCTACCAATTACTAATCACCAATTAGTCTTTTCCAACTTAGTCCCGCAGATTTTGCAGAACTGAGCATCCTTATCATGGAAGGGCAAACCACAACCCGAACAGGACTTCTCAACTTGGTTCGCTGTTTTGAGTAATTGCTTAATCAAATCCCCTAATTGCCAAGGAATCAGAGCAATTCCCGTCAAAATCATTAGCACTGTCAGCAATCTGCCGCCTTCTGAAACCGGAGTAACATCTCCAAACCCTACGGTTGTCATTGTGACAACAGAAAAATAGAACGCATCTAAAAACGTTCCAAACGCCTCAGCATTGACTCGATGCTCAACTTGATAAATAAAACCCGAGTAAATAAAAATAATTGTAAATAAGGTAAATAAAATTCTGGCAAAAATAACGCCGTCTTCAGAGCTGATTCTTAAAAAATAAATCTTCAGATTTATAAACCGAATTAATCGCAGCAGTCGAAACCATCTGAAAATTCGGATAAATTGGATATTGGTGAGTCTCAGAATGAAAGGCAAAATAGCAATCAAGTCAACGAGAGCGAAGGGACTAAAAAAGAACTTTAATTTCTCTTCGGCACACCAAAGCCGGATTAGATACTCCGTAACAAAAATAACTCCAATTAATCGATCAATCGTATCAATAATAGTACGAACCGAATCAGGGATTGGGTAAGTTTGAGCGACGAAAATCGCTGAAGATAGCAGAATGAGTGCCAGAATGAACAAATTTACGGCTCTACCGACTGGCGTTTCAATATCTTCTAAGTAATGGGCAATCTTTCGCCGCAACGGTATTGTAGAAAAATTTAAATTAAATTCCATGACTCTTGCCAATCACCCAATGACGGCGGAAGAAGCGAGACAGTGCTGACTCTTCTAGCGGTAAATAAATGGGGCGTCCGTGGGGACAAGTGCGAGGATTGCGAGTCACTTTCCATTGGTCTAATAATGCCTGCATTTCTGGCAAGCTTAACGGTGTACCATTGCGAATGGCACTGCGACAAGCTGTTGCCACCTGAGCGGCTTGCAAGTCTCCTCCCAAGCTCAGTTCTAAGAGGGCATCCGCACAATCGTCTCGTTTTGTCAAGAGTTCGGGAGCGTTGCGGACTGCCCACACGCGATCGCCAAAGGGTTCCACATCCAATCCCAAGCGCTGAAGTTGCTCAACCTGAGCGGGTGTCAAATAATTGAGAATGACTGGAGTTTCCAACGGTACAAGCTGCCAGCGATCGCACAATTGCTCGTACAATACCCGCTCGTGGGCAATGTGCTGCTCGATTAACCACATCCCTGTCGGATGCTCTGCCAGGATGTACATCTTGTGAATCTGAGCTACAGCCCGCAGTTCAATTAGTCCAATTTCAGTCGCTTTCTTGGTATTTTTATCATCTTGGGGTGTGGGTTGAACGGAACGGTTTACATGATAAGCTCCTTTTTCTTCCGACACCTTGATCAACTTCGCCACTCGTTCAGATTGAGAGGCGGTGGGAAGATTAGCAGAACTGATGCGTAAGGCTTGCTCAATCGCTTGCGTCACCTGTTCTTGCCAGTAACTGAGCGAGTGCAAGTAAATTTCTGCCTTAGCCGGATGCCGATTCCAATCAATTTGGCTCGGGCAAATCTGGAGGTGGAGGAAACAAATCGGAAAGCGATCGCGCGGCACTGTTCGCGCCAACGCCGCCAAAATAGTTTGTTCCAACTCAGGCGATCGCACTAAGCGTCCATTCATCGCCACCTTTACCCAATCCGGGCGTCGCCGATGACATCGATCCGGTAGTCCCAAAACGAGTTCAATTTTAGACGAGGGGTTAGGGGAAGACGGGGAGACGCGGAGAGGGGGAGACGTGGAGAGGTTTATTAAAGAACTCCCCGCGTCCCCGCGTCCCAATGCCTCCGTGTCCCCGCGTCCCCGTATCCCCGTGTCCCCGCGTCCCCGTATCCCCGTGTCCCCGTGTCCCCGCGTCCCCGTGTCCCTGCGTCCCCGCGTCCCCATGTCCTCCTCTTCCCCAGTTCCTGAAGGTGTTGGCACATCCAGCGCTAAATACTGCAAGTCAGTCTGTCGCACTTGCTTCAAGATTTGGGGCAGAATCTGCTGTGCCACCTTGCCCGGACTAATAGTAAACCAGGGGCGATCGTTTTGTTGCACCTGCCAGGTAACGCTGGGATGGCAGAGGGCAATTTGCTGAATGGTTGCCTGTACAGCTTTGAGTTGTTGAGCAATGCTTGGTAATCCTTTGCGACGCACAGGCCAATTCCCGAATAAATGAGAGACGCTGACAACCGTACCGGGTGCGATCGCGGCAGCTTCGATTCGGAGCGGTTCGCCTTGGGAATTATACGTCACTCGCCACCCCTCAACCGTTCCTGCCAGTCGGCTCAAAATTTCTAGTTTTGCCAGCGCCGCCAAACTGTGTAAGGCTTCTCCGCGAAAGCCCAAACTCGTAATCTTCCACAAATCATCCTTACTGCGAATTTTACTCGTGCTGTGAGCAGAGGCGGCGTGTTGCAAATCTTTCAAACTCATGCCAGTCCCATTATCCGCCACTCGTACTCGCCACTGCTCAGACCATAGTGAAACCACGATACGAGTTGCACCAGCATCAAGAGCATTATCCACCAGCTCTCGCACTACTGCTGCTAACGAGTCAATCACCTCGCCAGCAGCAATCAAATTCACCACCTCCTGAGGGAGGGTTTGGATACCAACAGACATAAACGCTCAACATGTTGGAGGTTAGGAGGTTACAAGGTTGAAGATTAGAAGGTTCATAGTAGTCTTTCCCATTTTTGCCACTCGTAGAACAGGCGTCTCGCCTGTGTAACTATGGCGCAGGCAAGATGCCTGCTCTACGAAGATTTTTACAAAATTGCAACCTACCCGTCTTTTAACCCCTCACCTGCAAACCTGCAATCTTCCAACCTAAGTAATTTTGAACCTACCTCAACGGTAGAGTCACTTTAAAAATTGTGCCAACCCCGACTTCACTCTTCACTGCAATTCTACCACCGTGCAATTCCACCGACTTTTTCACAATTGCTAAACCCAGTCCAGTTCCAGGAATAGTACCCACATTTTTTGCTCGATGGAATGACTCAAATAACCGCTGTTGGTCTTCCTTGGGAATGCCAATACCCTGGTCTTCTATCTCAAACACTACCTCTTCGTCTTGGCAATAACAACCAAAGCAGATAGTACTTCCTTGAGGTGAATACTTGATAGCATTGGTTAGCAAATTATTCAAAATGTGTTGTAGGAGTTTCTCATCTATGCAGGCAGTTGTATTTTGACCCGAATAGACAAAGTTAACTTTGTGATTTTTCCCGCTTCCCAGTTTGATTTCTTCAACTAAATTCCTGCCAAATTCTTGTAACTCCAGAGGCTTGGGATTAAACTCCAGTTTTCCTGATTCTGCTTTGCCCAAAAGCAACACATCGTCTAAAAGTTCTGTCATCCGTTGGACAGCTGCTTTAATCCGATCATAGTGTTTTAGGTGTTTATCTTCCAATCCTGTATGAGTATAATGTTCCAGCAATTCAGTAGATGAAAGAATGGAGGATAGAGGGTTGCGAAACTCGTGGCTTGTCATTGAAATAAAACCAGATTTGAGTTCTCGGAGTTCTCTTTCGCGTTCGAGTGTCCTTATCATCTCAGCTTCTGCACGCTTCCGCTCTGTGATATCCCGACCAATGTAAATAAAATTTTTTATTCCCTCTACCTCTGTCTGAACGGCTGAACAGGAAAAGGCAATGAAAATTTCTTCTCCTGCTTTGGTCTGGCAAATAACTTCTATATCCTTTAATAGCTCACCCGGCATTGAGGAAGACAAATCATTGACTTTTTGTAAAAACTTTTCATCTTTAATTAGCTTTAAAACTGGCTTATCAATTAATTCATGCTGGTTGTAACCCAATAAATCTTGAGTGGATTGATTCACGGTTTTTATAATCCCGGACGCTGATGTGACAATCAAAGCATCCGCCATTGAGCTGATAATTCTATCAATATAAGCGTTTGAAGCAGCTAAGGAACTTAATAAGAGACTGGTTTCATTCACTTGCTGGACTAGCCTTTGCTGCAAAACCATCTGTTCTGTGGTCTCTTCAAAAAAGACTATTAATCGTTTTTCAAAAACTCCTTCATTGAAGTAATCGCTAATATACAAATCGAAATATAGAGAGGGACTAGAAGCTGATACAATTGACTTAGTTCCTGTGGCTGACGGACTTGCGAATGCAGTGCGATCGCTAGCAAACTCTGGTGGCAAAAAAGCAGGAGCGCGAAGTGAAACGTCCTTCTGATTTGAGCGTGCAATTCCTTTTAACTCATAAATCATCTGCCGTCCTTCTAAGATATCGAGCAGGGTATCTTCAACGCCTAAGAGTTCAGGAAAAGGAATGCGGGCATCCTCTCCTACTCTCAAATCATCTGGATCGTAAGCAAAGCGGTTTGCACCCGATGAGGCTTCTAGAACAATCAAGTTCCGGTCCACTGCCAAGTATTCGTGACGTGGGGTGATGAATTTTTGGAGAAGAGGGTTCATGCTCAGCATAGGATTTGACAAGCCTTTCGGTGAATATTTTATTGACGTAGTAGCTATCTTTATGAAAGTTTGATAAACTTCTGAGGTTAGCTCTAAATTTTTAACTTAAACCAGAGTTAACATTGGCAACAACAAATCTGCCGTTGCAGTGTTGCAAGAAATTAGAAGCGAGCGCCTCAAATTAATATTCCCTGGTCAACCCCAGAGAAACAACTGTAAATTTACTGAATTTTAGAGCTTTCTGGGAATGGGGTTACACAAGTTGTATGGGAATCGAGGGATGTTGCAGTTCCGCAATCAAGTAATTAGAAAGCAATTGTTATTTAAGTTGGTAAACGGTTTGAGCAGTTAGCGCAGCTTAGTTTTGAGATAAATCCACTTAGTGGAGAATTTAATAACTCCGTGAGTAATTTATGAAAAAAAATAATGCTTTTAGTAACTTACTAATTTGGTTTCGGAATAACGTGGTTGGTAAATACGGTATTCCTAAGTACGGAGATGATGATGA
>JAIUYC010000130.1 GCA_020216575.1 Coleofasciculus sp. S288
TAATCGCAACTCCAGCAATTTCTTCCGGCTTCACGGGAGGCACATTCACATTCAGCAACATCGCCTCAGCTAACGGTTGCTTGGAGAGTCGAGCAATCAAAGCTTTGGCAAATAAGGCTGCCGTTTGAAACTCTCGTGAGGTATAGCTCGCCAGACTTAAGGCAATGCTGGGAATCCCTTCGATTACGCCTTCCATTGCCGCCGAGACAGTGCCGGAGTAAAGAATATCAGTCCCCAGGTTAGAGCCGTGGTTAATGCCAGAAAGAACTAAATCCGGCGAACCGTCAATCAATGCCCCCAGCGCTAACTTCACGCAGTCGGAGGGGGTTCCCGAACAAGACCAAGCCTTGACGGCGGAGTGAAAAATGGTAGTGAGGGCTTCAGCTCGAATTGGGTCGTGGAGCGTCAAACCGTGACCCGTAGCTGAGCGTTCTCGGTCGGGACAAACAACGGTGACATCATGACCCGCTTCGGCAAGCGTGTTGGCAAGCGTGCGAATACCGAGGGCAAAGATACCGTCATCGTTGCTGATTAGCAGTTTCATGAATAGGGTAGCGCCAAAGAAGAAGTCGTTGTTCGATTCTATCGTGACGGTTAGAAGGCGATCGGACACTACAAGCGCCGTAAGCCTTGATAGGACTTTGTTCGCGATAGCACAAGTGAAGTAGAGGTTTGACCGTATCGGCTGAGCTTTCCAATTAGTGCTTCTAAGTGAGACATTGAAGATGCGATCGCCTTAATCACAAATGAGTAGTTCCCAGTCACATGATGACACTCCAGTACCTCAGGCAGATTGTTGATTAAAGCAATCACCTCAGGATACTGCTGCGGTGTCGTCGTCAGCCCAATTAAAGCCATCAGGGGCAATCCACTTTTCCCCGGGTTAATCTCGACGCGATACCCCGTAATGATTCCCGCCTCTTCCATTCTCCGCACTCGCTCTGCCACGGCTGGGGGAGAAAGTCCAACCCTGCGCCCCAACTCTGCAAACGAAAGTCGCGCATCATCCTGTAGAGCCTGTATTAACTGCCATCCCGTATCATCCAACAGTTTCTCAGAATCGAAAGTCATTGCCTGATTTTACTTTGCAATCTTAGCAATTTATCGCTAAACACTTTTGCTTCGCTATTCAATCTCTAAAAACTTTTCTCTATTGTAATAACACGTAATCTGTTGCTCTCTTGAGACGTTCTCACGACTGAAACTGAGGGATTCAAGTTGAGAGAACTGGGAATTAGCAATTGTTTTTTCAGGCAATCTCTCCTAATGCCTAACGTTAATACCTGAGATTTATTCTCAAGTGAAGCTCCATGCCTCCAAGGAACAACAAAACTCTCTCTTCCCTACATCTAGACTCCATTTTCCAGACATGGACATTAATTTTTTTCTCAAAGGCTTGATTATTGGCTTCTCTATTGCTGCCCCAGTCGGACCCATTGGAGTATTGTGCATCCGCCGTACACTTGATCGCGGACTTACATCCGGCTTAGTTTCGGGTTTAGGCGCCGCAACGGCTGATGCTATTTATGGATGTATTGCCGGATTGGGACTGACGTTTGTATCGAACCTCCTAATCCGCCAACAGCTATGGCTGCACCTGATTGGAGGAACTTTCTTGTGCTATTTGGGCATCAAAACCTTCGTGAGTCCCCCCGCCCAACAAGCCGCTCAGTCCCGAGGAAAAAGCCTCGTTAGTGCTTACGCTTCGACATTTTTCTTAACGCTGACAAACCCCATGACGATACTCTCTTTCACCGCTATCTTTGCTGGGTTGGGTATCGCCAGCACTCGTGGAAATTACGTCTCAGCCATGATTTTAGTAATGGGAGTTTTCAGTGGCTCTACCTTTTGGTGGATGCTGCTCGCTGGCGGGATTGGTCTATTTCGGAGGAAGTTTACCCTCTCACAGTTACAGTGGATCAATAGAATTTCTGGCGTTATGATTACGATATTTGGATTATTCGCCCTCGTTTGAAAAAAATAATTTAAACTGCTTGGCACAACTCATTTCGTGTTAGATAGCTGGTCATGGTTACAATTAACGATAGCGATTACATCAGGAAAGCAGAAGCAACTCGCGTGCGTGTGCTGAGCGAAGCGTTACCCTATATCCAACAATTCGCCGGTCGGACAGTTGTCGTCAAATACGGCGGTGCTGCGATGAAAGACAGCACTCTCAAAGACCAAGTCATTCGAGATATCGTCTTTTTAGCCTGTGTGGGCTTGCGGCCTGTAGTCGTTCATGGCGGTGGGCCAGAGATTAACAGTTGGCTGGCACGACTGGGCATTGAGCCACAGTTTAAAAATGGTCTGCGCGTGACTGATGAAGCCACAATGGATGTAGTGGAGATGGTGTTAGTCGGTCGAGTGAATAAGGAACTGGTTTCCCTGATTAACCGCTCCGGTGGCAAGGCTGTGGGACTTTGCGGCAAAGATGGTAATTTGATCAAAGCCCGTCCCGAAGGTCTAGAGGGGATTGGCTTTGTTGGGGAAGTGAACAGCGTCGATATCAAGCTAATCGATACTCTAGCCAGTAGCGGTTACATTCCAGTGATATCTAGCGTCGCCGCAGACGAAACGGGACAAGCCTACAACATAAACGCTGACACCGTTGCTGGTGAACTGGCGGCAGCGTTAGGGGCGGAAAAGTTGATTTTACTAACCGATACGGCTGGTATTTTGAGAAATCCAAAAGATGCGTCTACCCTGCTTCCCAAGGTGGATATTCAACAAGCGCGACAATTGATTTCCGATGGGATTGTTGCTGGTGGGATGATTCCCAAGGTAAACTGTTGCGTGCGATCGCTCGCTCAAGGCGTTCGAGCAGCCCACATTATTGACGGTCGAATTCCCCACGCACTGCTTTTGGAAATCTTCACTGATGAGGGCATTGGATCGATGCTCGTGGCATCAGAATATATGGCTTAGTAGCCCGGAATTCTGATAATTCTAGGCGAATTGTAGATCACGCCAGAGTGTCTGATTGTCCTTCTGGTAGGCCGGGATGGATTGATAATCACTGGGTCTACCAGCACCGAATCAGAAATCGTTGAATTAATGATTGTCGGATTAATTAGGGTCGAATTGCGAATCACTCCTCTTTGCAGCCTACGGGCTGGGTTGTAAATCGAGTGGTTATAGGGCGAATGGGAATAAGGTGAACTAGTGCCAGGAAACACCGGCACAGGACTCGGAATTGGACTGCCGTAAATATGGGTAGTAGGTTGTGGTGATGACTGAATGACCACAGGGATTGCTTCTGCTGGCATTGCGATTGATGCCAATAGGGTAGCGCCCAACGTCAACGGGGCTAGAGCCTTAGTCAACTTGAACCCCTTCAACCCAGGGTGTTGAGATGGGGATGAAGATGAATTAGACATAGTTTTACCTCGGCGAATACAGGGAACTGATATATGGCGATTCTCACTTGAGGGGGATACACCTTAGGAGTTAGGAGCGCACAACACAGATTTTTTTTGACGCGGATACACGGATAGAACATTCTCCAACTCAGGAGTACATCCGTGCTGTGTAGTCAGGAATCAGGAGATAGAGGGCTGTGCTCAAATCATCAGAGAACCGCTATAAGAACTGAATGGCTGGCTGAGAATTCGGTTCCGCAACAAGGAAGTAGAGTTTTAGAAGGCAGGCAACTTCTCTAAAAACGAACACCTGATATCCAACAAGGGATTTGCACCTCTTTTAAGATACAGCGAGGGATACAGGTAGCACTTCACCCAATGGAATTACCTGGCTTGATGATTAAACTTCTGCCTTTTTACCTGTGTAAACGTTTCACCTTCACCTTTAACTCGAAGGCTAGAGTCCGCTACAAAAATTATGATACGTTGTTCTCTCTGGAGCGTCCCCGTGTCTCCGCATCCCCACGTCCCCGCGTCTTCCTCTCGTATCAAACTTGTTGGGGTAAACTACTAGGTAGTGGCAACCTTACAAATCACCATGATATTGGATAAGTATTTGTCAGTACTGTAGTGGACGAGCTGTAGCCCAGCTCGTTCTATTTCTTGCAAAATTTCAGGTATTTCATACTTATGCTGTCTCCAAATAGTAATTTCTTCACCTTCAAAGATTTCCATAGTCTTATCTAATCCCATAAAACAGAAATTTATCGTGTAATTATGACGGATTTTCATAGTGGCAACTATACTATCTGTTTTTTCATCATACTTTCTCACAAGTTCACAATCTTCCCCTCTAATGCCAATATTTTTTTTAATCCATGCATATACTTGGTCTACATGATACTTGAAGCCACCTCTCACTGTTCCATCCCATTCAGAGTTAGAACCAATTTCGTTAGTGAACACCAGTAAATCATTCTTACCCATGCTATTTCTGAAGTTTTTGAGTACTCCAGTTCTATCGTGATGATTGCCCATTGTTACACCTAAGTGTAAAATTATTTTTGCTGTACTATCAGTTTCAAGATTAGTCAGGTTTCCTGACAATTTTTCAAATAAAGAATGATTTTCTATATCAATCCTGCAACTGATAAAATCGATTTTTGGAAACCACTTTGTAAAATTTTGCTTAGATAATTTAAGTAATTCTTCACTAATATCTAGGGCAATATATTTATTAACCCTATCTAACTCATTAAGCCTACCAATAAATTCTTTGACAGGATATGAATTTCCTGCACCAACATCTACAATATTAACTTTTTCACTGCTTTTCAGATTGCCATTGTTGAAATTCTCCCTTAAAAGGTCAATTTCCGGGTTTGATATCCGATACCATCTAGGAATAATATATTTTAGATAAAAACTATCCCAAGTTTTTGCGCCTGTACCTTTGTAAGAATACTTTAAAGGGATTTCTCGTCTGACTTCTAATGCATGAATTATTGATAAAACTTCTTCATCAGAAAAAATAGAGTAGAACTCAGAACTTGGCTTTGCTGTACGAGGGACAGGAGTTGAGATTAAAGAGGAAAGTTTAGAATTGCCATTGAAATTTTTAGCCATTGTTCTTGTTCTTTAGTTTTCTTCTGTATTTAACGGTTATCAAACAAATGGATTGACAAAATGCTCGTCAATCAGGTACTTTCCCATGCCCCTGTCCCAAGAGTAGGAGTTTCCACCACCAGTACGAGAACTGACTCTATCCCACATTCCCTACTCTCAACTCAAGACTTACCCACAGACGGCACAAAGGGTAGGGACACGATATAGCGGTTCTCAATGTAGTGAGGCACAGAGTTGCTAGTTTTAGGGCATAGGTCATAGGGCATAGAGCATAGTAAATGCAATAAGGGTGTACCTCACCCCTCCCTTGAAACGCTATATATCGTGTCCCTACTAGTGGTAGTTTACAATACTTAAAGAACGCAAATAAATCTCCCCCTTCTATTCATAGAGATATGGCACGATGAAAACAGTTCGACCTGATCTACCGAGATAGTTGAAGCGTGAGTTCAGACAATAAAGAAAAATTCCGAATTGAGTACCAGGCAGGAAAAGCAGCGTTTGAGCGGGGTGAGTATCGCGCCTCTGTGAAACATTTGGAAGCTGCTAGTGCGTTGATGAATCGAACGTCTCGCTTGGGGGGAGAGGCGCAAATTTGGTTAGTGACGGCTTATGAGGCTGCTGGACAAACCGCAGATGCGATCGCTCTTTGCGAGAAGTTAAGCCGCCATCCTGACCCGGAAACCCAAAAACAGGGCAAACGCCTGCTCTATATTCTCAAAGCTCCTCAGTTGAAGAGACCGGCTGAATGGATGACGCAAATTCCTGACATGGGCGCGATCGCAGAAAGTGACCCCAAGGACCGTCGCGGTAGTGTGAAGGTCGCTACTAGCAATCGCAAGACGAAGGAACAACTTGAACTAGAACCCATCGACCTCAGCCAAGTCAACACCAAAGATAATCGATTTATTTGGGTTGCTCTGATTGTGATCAGTTTGACTGTAGCTGGGTTAATTTGGTTGGGTGTCTAAGACACTGTAGGGGTGATTCTTTTGTTCGCCCTATCACGAATAGAAGAAGGAGGAGTTGAGATGAAACGAGCTGTTGTTTATTTGTTGCAGTTCAGTCGTCGGATTCTGGGACGCTTGCGCGTACTCTGGGTTATTCTACTGGCTGCGGTGCTGCTTTCAGGTTGTGTCCAATATAACGTTGGGGTCAACTTTGAGGGAGAACATCACGGTCAGATTGTGCAGCAAATCAAGCTGGGAGAACAGCTAACGACCTTTAGCAACGACCAGGCGCAGGAATGGCTGATAAGCATTGAGCGTCGAGCAAAGCAACTCCACGGTAAAACTAATCGCCTTTCCGACCGGGAAATTGTTGTCACAATACCATTTAGTAGCGGGGCGGAATTGACCTCGAAGTTTAACCAATTTTTTAATCCAGTTATCAAGAAAGATTCGCCGTCTAAGGCAGTTGAAACGGTGGATTTACCCCAGTTCGATTCAAAGTTACGCTTGGAGCAGGGTAACTTTTTCTTCTGGCAGCGCAACCATTTAAGCTATGACCTAGATTTGCGATCGCTCGGTGTCGTCTCGGCAAAGGGTAACGTGGTTGTTACTCCAGATTCGCTGTTGGATTTACAGTTTCGTTTGGAGACACCTTGGGGGGCAAAACGTGTGAAGAGGGATATGGATGCTCTCTCTCCAGAGGTCTACGATAATGGACGTCAGCTCGTGTGGAAGCTCAAGCCAGGTCAGCTCAACCATATCGAAGCTGTCTTTTGGCTTCCTAGTCCCCTTGGTTTTGGTGCGATCGCAATTCTACTGCTGGTCTTGGGCGGTTTCTATCTCAAGTACAAGTCTTTTCCCTGGTCAGCTACTGAACCCATTGCACCAGCTACCTTGTCAGAAGTGCAGTAATTAATACCATTTCACTAAAACGTTGGTACAAATAAAAGACTGGTAATTGGTAATTGGGAATTGGGAGAAACTACCGATTACCCGTTACCAAGAACGCAACTCTAGTTTTTTTTTTACGAACCGCAGAGGCACAGAGTTCGCAGAGGAGAAAAAGAGAGGTTCTCATGAATCATTTAGGATTGTTATTTGACTTATCTTTTGTATACGTCATCTTTCTGTACGAGACTCCCATTTCTGTAGATGCTTAGCGCCTCACCGTTGATGATATAGGTATAGTCTCCATTACGGGCTACATATCCACGTCCCTGTTCGGTATTGACAGGGAGAGTAATGTATCGATCAGTTTTCTTGTCAATGCCGTGGTAATACAGGCGATCGCCCTGACAAATGTACACGTAAAAGTTATCAGTCTCGTAAAATCCAGCAATCAACCCCCCTCCGGCGCGATCGGGACAACTATTTTGAGCGAGTTGGAGAGGACTTTCGCTTGGGCTATTCCTTACCGTCTCCCCAATCTTGATGAGTTCTGTAGCGCCTGCTGAGGGGATGATGAATAAAAACGCTCCAGCACCCACTAGAGATAGCTTCCAGGCTTGTTTTTTCTTCCACATCAGCTTGAGAAGTGCCATCAACTACCTTCCCTATTTATTGCAAGGTCATGATTTCAGTCAACTGAAAATCACTATATTACTCGCCACTAATTTGGACAAACACAGTCCTTTTTCGGGGACCATCCAAATCAAAAAATAAGACAGATTGCCAAGTACCCAGAGCTAATTGACCCTCAACAATTGGAATGATTTCACTGTTACTCAGCATCATCGCCATGAGGTGAGAGTGAGCATTCATGGGTTCATCTGGAGGGACATCTCTCAGGTGAAGGTCGTTATGGAGGTAGTTTCCTGATTCTGGTGCTAACGTTCTCAAATGGACTTTGATATCTTCTAGCAATCGTTCTTCATATTCGTTGATTGCTAAAGCTGTTGTTGTGTGTCGGGAAAACACCAGCACTTGACCATTCTTAATGGAGGTTGCTTTAAGGATTTCTACTATCTGAGGGGTGAGGTTATAAATGCTAATTCCCTTATCTGTTTCGACTTCAATAACCTGATTTTTGATCGGCATCTCTTCTCCTGCTCGATTCGCTTGCTATCTAGAAA